>JACPAW010000014.1 GCA_016180605.1 Candidatus Omnitrophota bacterium
GTATTTTCCGCTGGATGCCAGCGGAACGAAACTGGACCCCGCTATCACGGGCATGAATGATGACTTAGCCTTCATGCAGGCCAAAGTCGATAGCCTCACGCGCCAAGGCATTGACAGTATGACCAATGGCAGCCGCTACCACGGACACACATTGCCAACCCAACCCTCATCCGAGTACGTCGTGGCCGATACCATCGAGTTCCTAGAGCCGATCCCGGTTTCCACCAATGAGATCCCCCGGAATCCCGGGATCTTCCGGCCGGATTACCGGCAGATCCTCTCCCGAGTCAATATCTGTGATGCCGTCGATCAAGGCCGGGTCAGCCAGGTATGGCTTTGGGGATATCACTACGGTAATCTGGAGCCGGCCGAATCCAACATGGCCATGGGCATAAAATCCCAGCCCTTCTGGAACTATGGATCCTACGGGGATGTGAGCAACAGCGAGCAAATTGACGACATGCCGACTTGTCTTAACACCTACACGCTCTACAACTACAACTATGGCAGACAACTCGGGGAACTCTTGGAAGATCACGGCCATCACATCGAGTCGGTGATGCGGTTCGTCGAGCTGCCGCTTTGGGAGACGTTCGTTAGGCCCTACGGCGATCCTAGCACCATCAACCGCTGTGGATGGACCCACTCTCCTCCGAATACTCCCAGCGAGTATGACTGGTGGAACGAAGCGGACGTGCAGTCCGACTGCGAAGACTGGAAGCCGGAAGGTTTCGGCCAGGTGCGCACGGTCGATTGCCACACCTGGTACGGTCCCACATGCCTCGATAACGGCGGCATCGAATTCAAGATCTGGTGGATGCAGAACATCCCTGGTCTTGCCAATCAATTGCTGTTCCGAGGTGGTGTCTTACGCAACTGGTGGGAATTCTATGAAGATTTCGACGCAGCGCTAGCACTCGGGAAATATCTTGGAGTCCCGCCGCCCGTGCCCGTCCCTGGTCGATGGGAAGCCGAAGCTTATAAAGCAGGCGGGGAAGGAATCGGATATCACGATACGACCGTAGGGAATACCGCAGGGGTAGGCCGTTTCGATGACGTGGATATTGAGCTGACCGCTGACATCCAGGGAGGTTACTACAACGTAGGATGGACCGACGTCGGAGAGTGGCTGGCCTATGACGTGGATAGCCAGCTGCCCTCAGGAAGCCGATACACGTTTACGGCTCGGGTTTCCTCCGGTGTGCCCGGCACCAAGGTCTTTCACGTCACAGTCGATGGGCTCGATGTCACGGGTCCTATTCTGTTTACAGACGCATCCGGCTGGCAATCCTGGCAAGATGTTCAGGTAACCGGCATCGTATTGTCATCAGGTCCGCATGAACTGCGGGTAATCATGGATACCCCTGGATTCGGTTTCAATTACTTCGCTTTGACGGCAGAATCACCCTAGCGCCGCAAACGACTTACTTTCTTGCTCACCGGTCATGCCGTTTCCAATATAAATCCATATCTTAATATGTATAAATAACCATATTTATGCTATACTGCTAACTGAGCGATGGAACGTCACTTTGGCAGTTTCATATGGGATTCCCGTAAAGAAGCCTATAACATCCGAAAGCACGGTGTTGACTTCGAAGCAGCCACGAGGGCTTTCAAAGATTCCAGCAGGAAGATCTATATAGATGAAAAGCATGGTGAAGCAGAAGAGCGGTTGTTTTGCCTTGGAAAGGTCGAAGGTAAGATTCTGACAGTTCGGTTTACATATCGAGAGGGCAAGATCCGCATCTATGGAGCCGGATATTGGAGAAAGGGGAGACGCTACTATGAACAAGCGAATGATTGATTCCAATTTCCCAATTGGCAGGCTGACAAGAATCAAGGATATCCTTCCGCCACCAGACAAATTGGTGATACCGGAGGATAATGTGAAGGTAACACTTTTTCTAAGCAAATCCAGCGTGCGGTTTTTTAAGCAGCAGGCAGCACGACATCAAACAAAATACCAGCGTATGCTCAGAGAGCTGGTTGATCGTTATGCTGAACGATTCTCAGAATAACGGCAAAGGGTGTTTTGTTGCGGTGGAGAGAAAAGTTGTGTACACTGAATCATCAACCCCGCCATTGCGCCACGGCCTTCGGCCGTAGGCGGCATGGTTGTGCCAAGACCAGGGGTGTGGGCGGGGTGTCGCCCCATCGGGGCGTTGTTGCAGGTACCACGGGCTCTGCAGTGGGGCTCCACAAACAGGGTGAATTGAGATTATGACAGCGCTGCAAGATCGGATTGAAGCGGACTATAAAACGGCACTCAAAGCAGGGGAGCGATTGCGGGTGGATACCTTGCGCTTGATTAAAGCGGGCATTCAAAAAACCGCTATTGATAAGCGCAAAGAAACACTCGATGACGCGGAAGTAACCCAAGTGCTCATCCAGCAAGTAAAGCAAAGGCGCGAAACGATCGAGTCGGTTAAAAACACCCCACGCCAAGACGTTCTCTCACAAGCCACCGAAGAATTAGCGATTTTAACGGCCTATCTGCCGCAGCAGTTATCTTCGGAAGAGATTGCTAAAATCGTCGATGAAGCGATTGCTGCCGTTGGCACTAACCAGGGACCGATTATGAAATATGTCATGTCGAAGGCATCCGGTAGTGCCGATGGAAAGTTAGTCAGTCAAATCGTCGCTGATCGGCTCAAAGCCAAAAGTGCATCCTAAAGAAAACATGGCAGCTCCTGCACCGATACCTCGCAAAGGGCGTCCGAAAGCGCTCATCAATCCGGATAGTTGTACGGGTTGCGAAGTCTGCATTGCCGTTTGCCCGGTTAACTGCATCGACAAAGTCCCAGGGCCTGAGTATGCCGGGCTTCAAGCAACCTGTATCGTAGATCAGCCACGCTGCATCGGCTGCTGGCTTTGCGAGAAAATCTGCCCCTGGCAAGCGATCACGATGGTGCCCCCACAAGAGGCTCCTGCGATGACGATGGCGGCATCTTCATGAACGAGATGAATGAGGCAGGGAAGACCCCTCCAGAGCAAAAACCTTCATCAGTTGCACCTTCTTCTCCAATAGTAACGGGTCCGCCTGCGCAGATTTCTATAGAAGAATTCCAGAAAGTTTCTCTGCGCACGGGAGTGATCGTTGCCGCTGAAGACCATCCGAATGCCGAGCGATTACTGGTTCTACGGGTGGATATCGGGGAATCTTCGCCACGCCAGCTTGTGGCAGGCATTAAAGGATCGTATCAAACAGCCGAGCTAATCGGCAAGCAAGTCATTGTGGTCACCAATTTAAAGCCTGCCAAGCTTAGAGGAGTGGAGAGCCAAGGGATGGCGCTTGCTGCATCCAATCAGGATTCGATTGTTTTACTGACGTTACAGAAAGAAATGCCACCGGGAAGTGTGGTGCGCTAAAAGGGTGCTCGCGTAAACGCGTGTACGTGTTAACGCGTTCACGAGCTATAAATATAGCTATATTTGACAAGCTCAATCTCCCTCATTGATTTCCTTGAGATCGTCTTCCTCGTCCTTTTCTGGACGTGGATCCTTGCCTATATTCTTTTCCTGAAAACCACATTTGTGCCGCATCTTCCCATTACGTATAGCCAGCGCATGCCCCTGGAGCGGGTCAGTTTCCAAGCAACCGACGGACTTTTGCTTGAAGGTTGGGTGGTAAAAGCGGATTCTCTTGATCGGCGGTGGATTTTAATGTGCCATGGGGTGGGCTCTAACCATACGGATTTGCTGGAAATCGCACAAGGGCTCTATGAAGCAGGCTTCAATCTCTTGATGATCAATTTCCGAGGCCATGGAGGCAGTGCGGGAAGAACCACTTCATTTGGGCTCTATGAACAGCGCGACCTGGAAGGGGCTCTGGTATACCTGGGTCAGCAAGCGGATGTGCCGCCTAGACCCTATGGCATTTATGGCATCTCGATGGGAGCGGCGGTGGCCCTGATGGTTGCCGGAAAAGATGAACGCCTGGCGGCTATCGCAGCAGACAGCCCTTATTTCGATCTAGAACAAACCATAGGCCGGCATTTAGCCCTGGATTATCCGTTTTTACCGAGGATTCCAACCCTTTGGTGGGTATTGTCAGCCTATCGGCTTCGTTTTGGGCGGTGGCCAAAGCACATAAGCCCTCATCAAAGCGTAAAACAACTGACCTCAAGGGCGCTTTTGCTCATCCATGGTGCGATGGACAACCGGGTACCGGTGGACCAGGCGCACCGGCTATTTACAGCAGCAGGGGGTCCAAAAGAGCTATGGATCGTAGAGAAAAGCGATCATCTAGACGCGTATGGCGCGGATCCTGAAACCTACCGTATACGCTTAGCCCACTTTTTCAAGCGCGCATTATTGTCTTAAACTCGTTTTTCCCATTTTCTAACTACCAGGGCGGCTGCGATTTACTTCTTATTTAACAGAATGTACATTATAAGACATTATTTTGAGCTGAATAAACTCACATGGAATCAGAATAAGATACAGAACTCTTACGGCTTTATTGCAGCACGGATGGATTCTTCATCAAGGACAGCGGTCATCGGGCCCCACGGGGTTGTTGCTTTCACCAGCAGTGGCAGCCTACGGGCATCCGCTGTGATGTAAGCCCAGATACGCCCCCGTTTGACCAAAAGGCCCTTAAAAGAAGCTTTTGGCTCGGCAATCAGGCATGGAAAAGTGCCGCGTTTGAGAAGCTCCAGAAGGATCGGATTTTTAATTTCAATCGCTGTTTTGTAGATTTTTTCATCCGTGTAGAGGTTAATTTCGATTTGGCTATTAGGGGAAAGCGACTGGGTGCGAAACCAGTAAACGGCACTGATGAGGTCCTGGAATTGATCTGGTAGTGGGATTTCTTTGGTGGAGCCGTTTAATAGCGAATGATAGGTGGCTACCGAACGCAAGTGGTCGAAATGGACCACTTCTTCGGAGCGATAGTGGCCTTCCTGCTGTTTTTTCTCGAAGCGCAATGGCTGTAGGGTTTCCGTATCCAGGTAGGAATGGATCACATCGTGGATAGGATAAAAAGCGGAAAGAAGCTCGTTGCTGTGGCCTTGAGCTTCGATATGAAAAGCGCTTCGTCCTTCAATTTCTACGATTTCTTTTACTTCGATAGAGCCATGACCGACTGGGAGCGTAAACCAGCGGCCATGAAAACTCAGGCGTTCGCCGACTACCGGCTTGGAAAGAGGCTCTTCAATATGGACAACCGGTAGTTCGCGTTCAGCTGCCTCTTGGGAGCAGAAGCTCGAAAGCGGAAAAACAAAGATGGCAAGCAGACAAACAAACGGCGTATACCTATTCCCAAGCGTAGTCGTTAAGCTCCATCTGCTCATACGGCGAAGCGAAATCTTTCGGATACGGCAGAGGGAAAGTGATGGTTTCATATAATCCAACCCCTCCCCGTAATAACGTTAAAGTCGTCCCTTTAAGCAGGCCGCGTCCGAATCCGGATAAGGGGTTATCTTCTTGGGAGCCTAATTGTATCTGTTTTGGCAGTTCCAGCCAGCCGGTTAAAATGTTCACCACGCCGCGTCCCATTTTATGAATGGGATCCTGTGCCCAAGCAACCTCATGGAATCCGAGTAATCCCAGTGCTAGGGCGATCGCCAATAGGGTGCGGCTATGATAAGACATTTCTCCTCCTTTCAGTCCCACCGGTATTGATTTGCTTCGCTAATCAGGTGGGACTCCTTGTGAAACTTCTTCGAGTGAGCGTATTCTATCGGCCTAGGGATGGGCTTGTCAAGCGCTCAACGATTTGGCAAAGCCGGTTTACCGTAGTCACAATGCAGTCTGCTTCTTTGAGAAAGCGGTTTGGCAAAGAACTAGCCAGTGCCACAATGCAGCCGGCTTTCGCTCTACGGGCTGAGCGTATCCCATAAGGAGCGTTTTCTACGACCAGGATTTCGGAAGAGGCGGCACCCAGTTTCTTGAAAGCTTTTCGGTAGGGTTCAGGATGCGGTTTTCCATGCTCGACGTGATCTGCCGTGATCAGGACGGAAAAATGACGCAGGATTTTGGGGGCCAAAAAAGTCCTTAATTCCCGAATCGAAGTCCCGGTTACCAAAGCAAGAGGCACGTGCTTCTTGCGCAATTGGCTCAGCAGCCGGATTAGTCGGCTTTCCACGCGGATATGGCCAGCCAAGCGTCGGAAATTTCCTTCCTTGCATCTTAACAGGTTCTTGACGGTACTTGCAGCGGCGGCTCTTCCCTCTCGTTTTAAGAGCCGCTTGGCAGTGACCGCTCCTGGTTCGCCTTCCCACTCGTAAACTTCCCGACCTCGTAGGTGCAAGCCCTCTTTTGATGCAGCCTCTTGCCAGGCCTTAGCATGCAGCTTCATCGTGTCGACCAAGACGCCATCCATATCAAAGCACACAGCCTGGAATGGGTGTGTCTTAACGGGTGGTTTTCTTGCGAAGCCAGCGTTGCGTGAGTTCTTCCGTAATCGTGCGGAGGTCTTTTGAAGAAAGGGTGTGCTTTTCTTTTTCTTCAGAGACACCCTGGCTGGAGGGTTTGGGTTTCCCGAAGTGCTTAGCCAGGAGCTCTTGCGTGGATAAACAGGCAGCGCCATGCTGCCGGGCCGTTTGAAGGATTTCCCCATCGTCGGTGACGATAAGAAGAAATTGTGGTTTGGAACTCGTGCGTATGAGTTGTTGGATATAAGCATCGGCGGATGGGCTAGCAAATCGTACCCAGAAGTGCTCGGTTATCTGCTGTACGGGCCATAAATCTTGGGATTGGCCTGCATCGAAAACAAGAATGGTTTCTTTGATGGGAACCGGCCATCGGAAATGTTGCAGATAGGCGCTTAATTGCCGACGCGCTGCTGCAATCGGCAAACACCGCCATTGGGCAGAGCGCTGTGTGACGTTATAACCATCTACCACGGCGGTATGTCGCCTGGCTTCAGGCATGGTATACTAGTGGTTCGACAACTTTGTTTTGATTGGGCAGCTCACCACTAGTGCTGAGCAGGATCGATCCCCCCAAGAACCCATCAGATCAATCCTGTCGAAGCACTAGCAGCAAAAAGACAAAGGGTCGTATGCCTCTTTCTCCATCAGATCGGCGTTTTTTGCGCGCTATTGAAAATTTAAAAATTTACATTCTTGTTTTGGCACTTACTGTTTTTGTCTCTTTACTGCTGGCTCCTCCTAGCGAAATTCAGTTGACCACTTCGTTGATCGGAATCGCTCTGTGCGGCGTTTTCTGGCTGACTCAAAAATTGCTTAATTTCATCAGCTTGCTGGACTTGGAGCTGACCCGCCTCATCAATGCTTTGAAACGTACCCTGCCGAAAGAGAAGCAGCACGAATATTTTAATTAAACCTGCTTCTACTCGCTCCAGTCCCCGTGGGCATACACGAATTCCGGCTGTACGAGAGGCTGAAAGTCTCCAGGAAATGGCATATAGAAGGTTGCCACATCCATGATTGCCGTCGCCCCCCGCAACAAGGCATGTCCGAGACCTTGAGCAAGTCCAGCACTCATGGCAGCGACATAACCCTCCTTGCGTCCAATGAGTTCCGGGGTGCGGATGAGCTCAAGAGGAAAAGTAACCACATTGGCTGCTCCGCGGCCAAGCTTCCGCATGGTCTTATCCAAGTAAGAGGAATGCGCCTCTTCCGCAAACGTGGGTGTGGCAAATGAAAAGCACAGACTCAAAAAAATGACTCCCTTGCCTATCCCGATTCGGTATCCCTTCATACCGTCTGCCCCTCCCTTCTTCGGCGAACCCACCACACGATAATCGCTCCGAGAACCATTAATACGACCCAGTTGATAATGCCGTTAGTCAGTCGGCTTGTCCCCACCAGCCAGGCGAACATGGGATCCGGGAATGAAATTAACAGCTTATTAACCCGGGCTCCATAGGCCAAGATGGAATGCAAGCCGATGGCCAGAGTCAGCCTGCCGGTTATGAGGGTGCTGATGCACAATACGACACCCAGAACGGTAAGACCCCCAAGCTCCAGCCAAGCCAGCGGCTCATTTAAGGATGCCTTTACATGGACGGCTGCATAAAGAACGCTGCTTACCAGTACCGCAGCGCTGCGGGAGTAAGGCAGCAGTTTTTGCAAAATCATACCGCGGAATACCAGCTCTTCCAGAACCGATACGAGCAGTGCTGCCGGGACAAAGCTCGTTAAGATTCGCCATAATCGTTGGCGGTTTTCCGTGACGTCGATCTGGTAGATGTCGCTGGAAAGCCCAAAGAAGAACATCACAGCCAAGCCGGATAAACCTAGCAATAAGCCAAAGAAAAATTCCTGCTTTCCTTGTGCAGAAAAATCCAGGCCGAAGGAGCGAAAGGTTCGACGTTCCTGATGCTTGATGCAATACCAGAGGCTTAATGCAGCGGAGATAGAGACGCAGCGGCGGAAAATCCTCCACCAGGAAAGATCTACGATAAGAAGTCCGAGCAGACTGAGAATGAAGCTGATGAGAAAAGTCAGGATGCCAAATCTCAAGAGCAGAAAGATGGGAGGTATTTTCTTTCCGGAGGTAACGGCGCGGTTAATGGTCGCTCATCCCGCGTATGAATTGTTCAATACGGTGGCGGGCCTCCTCATCGGTCATGGGCTGCAGAGGATGCTTCATGGTCCAAGCGGAAACAGAAAGCAGCGGTCCCGACAAGCGACGCTCGCGTGCTAAGCGCAAACAGCGAATGGCATCGATGGTTACCCCCGCACTGTTCGGAGAGTCTTCCACCGATAGGCGAGCTTCCAGTTCAATGGGACAATCGCCAAAACCCCTGCCTTCAATTCGCAAAAAACAGATTTTTCGGTCTTTCTGCCAGGGAACGTAATCGCTTGGACCGATGTGGATATCGGTTCCCTTCAGAGGTTCCATCAGGACAGATTGTACCGCTTCCGTCTTGGAGAGCTCCATAAACAGGCGGGCCAGCGTGCGATGCAAAATGGTTGCACCCACCTGCCCTTTGACGTCGTCTCCGACAATGGGAATTCCTCGTTCTTTGAATCGATTCGCCCATCCTGGGTCCGAAGCGATAAAAACGGGAATGCAATTCAAGAGGCTGACTCCTGTTGAAAGGCAAGCTGAGGCATACGCTTCTGCTGCCTTCTGCGATCCTACGGGAAGATAGTTGAGGAGGATTTCAGCACCGCTTCGTTCCAAGACTCTAGCCAGGTTGACGGGTTTGGCTTTGGAAACAACGAAGGTCTGCTCGGAAGGGTAATTCTGCATATGAGCTGCGACCCCGTCTAAGGGGGGACCCATTTGAACGCGGATGGGGATTCTGGGGAATTGTTTGATGAATTGCGTCGTGCAGTTGGGCAATGCTGCGGCAGCGGAAGGAATGGTTTTTCCTACCTTGCGTTCGTCAATATCAAACGCTGCCACGACTTGGATATCGGAAGCGGAATAGGGACCTACGAGAGGATGCAGCAGCCCATTGGAGCGTAAGACTCTGCGCACCGCCCATGCGTTTGAGTAGTAGTGTATCCCCTGCAAAAGAGAACTGGCACAATTACCCATGCCCGCGATTGCAATGCGGATGGGTTTCTTATTTTTTCGTGGGGGCATGCCAGCCTTGTTTTGATTGCGTTTATTGACGATAAACCATTATAGGTTCGACGGGGAATGAAATCAAGGCGTGTCTACCGAAGTCTTTTACACCATCCATGCCTGGGCTTCCAGGTCGACTAAGGAAGCGTTGAGTTCAAATCCCCCTTCGGCAGGATGTCGCTCCAGCAACTCTTTTCCATCATAAACGGATACGGCAACATGCAACAGCTCTTTTTCTAAAACAGGAATGCGGTTCGAAGCAACCGCCAGTTCCAGGATTTGGCCTAGAGCACCACGCAGCCATTTTCCATCAGCGGCGGTTGCGTCTATGCGCAGACGCAGCGGGACTGGATTTGCTCCGGTGATGGAAGAAGAGTCTTTTTGATGGGTTTGCGGTTCCACCACGATGACCCGCTCTTGTTCTTTTGAGGCAAAGAGGACCTCGATGCGCCAGTCATTGAGGCGCAGGAGCCTATCCCGATCCACGTCCAGCCGTATGTATTGATGGGTTTCGTCGAAGCCATACCATAAGGATTGCAGGTATTGCTCGCTGCGCTGGATCGCACCGTACTGCTGACGCAGCAAGAGGCGCCCGGCATAAAGCCACTCGTAGTAAGAACTTTCCCGCCCATCGATTGTCGGGTGCAAAACACCGGTTGGCTGGCAGCGTGTGGAAGCAGGAACCTTGCGGATTGGGCTCTTCAATGCCTGGGGGACTTCCAGCCCTAAGAGCTGGTAGCTATTGATCAAATGCATGCGGAAGAGCCGGTCGAATTCATCCGCCTGAGCGGTAAAGTGCGTGTCTCCGAACCACCACATCCAATCGCTTCCCTCGGCAGCACCGAGAGATTTTAAAGCGGTTTCATAGTTGGGCGTGTCGGTTTTTAAAGAACCGATGGCTTCCCGTGCATGGGACAAATGAACCCAGGCCGCGTTCTTTTCTGGATGTCCGATCCAGGTGGTGAAATTGCCATCAATCCAGGAGCCGCTAAAAAGCGTTGGCAAGCTCTCATTGCGGGGCCAGCCCGATTGGTTGAGATATTCGCTGATGGTGACACAACGGAATCGTTCGTCCCGAGACAATTGCTGGTACAAACAGGTTAAAAAGTCGTGGCCGTCATTCGCATAGAACTCCCAAGCATTTTCTCCGTCTAAGACGATGGAAGCCAGTGCCGGATGGGGCAAAGATTGGGTGCTTTCATGGATCTTTGCCAGGCGTCTGCAGAAATCCTCCGCTGCAATCCTCGGGTCCCACTGGCCATAGACGAATCCAATTGCGTCCGAAAGTTCCCGGTCGCGGAATAAAACGGCCAGTTCCCTTCCCTGGCGTTTGAGCCAATGAGGCCGGTAAAGCATCCCCGGACTCCGAGGACTCTTCAGCGTTCTCCATAAGATGGTCTCATCCGTTGCGATCCATTCGAGATTTGCTTCAGCGGCGATGACGCCCACGTCCTCATTGACACTGCCCTCCGGGGGCCAGCTGCCTTTCGGGTACTGCCCGAATTCGCTGTGGTGGCGCTCCAGGGCCAAACGGAGCTGCCAGCGGGCATCCTGCGGATAGTGAAAAGGTTTCTCTGGAAGAGGCAAGTGCGGCAGTGCCGCATGGGCATTCCTAAGCTCGCATAAGAGAGGCAAAATCGGGTGGTAGTAGGCAGAACAGCTCAGCTCGATCTGGCCTCGTTGAGCGGCTTGGCGATAAGCGGGAATGACCTGGGCAATGAGCTCCAGGTGTTTTTTCAGAACATACTGTTTCTCCTCTTCGCTGAAGTGATGGCCTTTATGGATCAGGCGCGTCAACTCATTATCTTGACTTCTTAACCAGGGATCGATCCAGCTGAGATTGAACCACGTTTGGAGATCCAGATAGTCTTGCGTTTTGAACCGGCTTTGCACTTTCGGCCAGTCTTCTTCCGTCACGTGCCCTCCGCGTTTAGCCAAAAGATCGTGATAGCGCGGATAAGGCCGGATCATTCGCTCTAAGTTCGCCATGAAGAAACGCTGCAAAATAAGCCGTTGATCATGGGAGGACAAATCAGCCGCTGCCTTGCGGGATAAATCTAAAAACTCATCCGAGTGATTTTTCGGGGGTAAGTAATCTTGTAGTTGATCCAACAATGAGGGGACTAGGTTGAAGGTCTGGTGAATGGAAGGAAATGCCTCCAGGATGGTGACCATGTCCAAATAATCTTTTGTCGCATGAAGCCGCACCCAGGGCATAGAACAAGCCCCACTTACCATGTCTCGGTAATAGGGCTGGTGCATGTGCCAGAGGAAGGCGATGCATAAGGGTCGTGTCATTCTTATCTTTCCGTTTGCCTAAAAAACAACCCCCTGCTTCTTCCGAAGCAGGGGGTGTTTGCAAGCCTCCGTAACGCTTAGAATTTTACGCTAACGGTGCTTACCAATTGCTGTGCTGTGGCATTACCCGCTATAGGTGCCGCTGTGCCAGAATTACCACCGGCATCGCGGAACACGTTGCCCGGGAGGAATAAGGCATAGAGCAGGCCAAATTGCACATCATCCGTGTAGTCGTAGGTGAACTTGGTGTCCCACTCTGTTCCGATGAAGTTGTGCCGTTTACCATTATCATTACTAGTAGGTGTTGGAGCAATGGCACCCACCGGCAAAATGAACCAGGAAAGCCGCGTGAGAACGTCCAGATCCTCAATCGGTTTTGCTCCACCATAGAGCCCTAATTCGTGCTGGTTGGATGCCGATGAGGTGACGTTTCCCTGTACGTTTGGATAGAATCCGGTTACCACACTTCGACTCTGGAATTCCCGGATCGCTGTCGTGAAGTATCCAGGCGCCATAGCTGACCAACCTGGGGAAGCATTGTCGGTGTTCTGTCCTGAATAGAACCGCCACTCCGCACCGGCTCTGGGCGTCATGGAAACGTCCATGAAGGTATACTCCCCACCCAGATTAGCGGCCCAACCCGAGTGTCCACTGCCGGATACGAAGAATCCATCGAGATCCGTTACCCGTGTGCCCCACTGGTATGCCAGTTCGCCCCACAGATAGGAACCCTCAACAGGTTGTGTGCTTCCACGTAAACCGATCGTACTCACAGAACCATCTTCAGAATAAGTCGTACCTGCTTGTGCTGGACTCTCATCGTGCTTGTTCAGAAAGTAAGTCTCAGCTTCTGAATTCCAACTGTCAAACCGTGTGCTGAGGTTAACACCCTGAAGGGTTTGGTCATCGTCTTCGCCGATTAAGTTCTCATCGAGCTTAATATAGACGTAATCCGCCGTCAAAGGCTGGCTCATGCCGCCTAAGTTGGATAAGTCTAAGGTAGCCCGGATGGCATCGAACGCGACGAAGTCCGTGTACTCATTGGCGGTGATCGCAGCGTTGCGATCATCGTTCGTTCCTGCCGCATCCAGCAAAATGGAAGGCAGCAAGTTGCTTCCCAAGACAAAGCCACGGCCCCAAACAATCGGCTGGGCGCCAACACGTACCGTCAGCGGAGAATAGAAAAGCTCCTTTAGGGTAACGTAACCCTGGCTGAGGTCAAAATCCCCGGTGCTTGCGGTGGTGGAGCTATCCCCCACGTTCCAGTCTCGCTCATTCGCCAAGCGAATGAAAGCCGAAACGTTCTCTGTTAGATCGGCACCGATATTCAAGCCGATCGTGCTCATGAGGAAATCATCCTCATCATCCAACGTTCCAGTTTCCGCATGAAGATCAAGATTCTCACGGTGGAACGCTCTAACGGTTACGTCTCCTCCAACCTTCACATTCTGGACTTCGGCGAAGCTCGGAACGCTAAATGCCAGAAGCCCCAGAAGGACTGCGCCTTTCAGCGTAGCCTTCACCATTGACTTACCTCCTTGTTGTGAGTCCCCACGCTCACTACTGTCTAACATATCCAAATATAAAACGAAACCTTTGCGCGTTGCCTTCCTTAAAGCGCCTCTACTTATAATCTCCGCCGGCGTCTTTGACCAACCCTACTGCGATGGTCTTCTGCTTTCCTTCCCTTTCCCGGAAGGTCCGCGCACCTCCTTTCGCACGGCTAGCATTTCTATTGTGCAGTACAATAAGCGCTTGCGGAAGTTTTGTCAAGCATTATTTAGTTAAAACCCGATTCGTTACGCGATCTTAAGGAATTCTTTGGCATATTGTGAAATACTGCTATAATAACTTCCATTCATTCCTCATGAGAAGAATACAAGTTTATCTACTCCTCGCACTCCTATCCTCCCTGCCACCTATTTCTGCCATGGCAGAAGAAGCCATTAAAGACCCGGCTTCTGAAGCCGACGTCATTGGCGATCGCATCCGTAAGGAAGCAGAAGAACAAGCCAAAGGTGCGCCGCACAAGGAACCCAGCATCCAGGAGGCACCCTCTCCTGCTACCCCATCCGCTGAATCAGAACAGCGTTTCCTCGTAAAAGAGATCATAGTCCAGGGCAATACGGTTCTTAAAGCAGAGCAACTCGAGCCTTTGTTGGCCACGGTTCGCCAGCATGAAGTGACCCTGGTGGAGCTTAAGGCTCTGGCGGATGCCATCGAACAAGAGTACCGTCGGCGCGGATATTTGACGACACTGGTCTATGTGCCGGCTCAGCGGATTGAGGAGGGACGGGTGACTCTGCAAGTGGTCGAAGGAAAATTAGGCCAGGTGCAGGTAGAAGGACAGCGCTACTTTAATGCGAAGCGTATCCTATGGTATTGGCCATTTCAGTCTGGGGATCTTCTGCGCTATAACCGAATCCGCCAAAGCCTCATTCGCATGAACGAGCATCCAGATCGGGATGTGCAAGCGGTGTTGCAGCCGGGTCTCACGAGCGGAACCACGGATGTGATATTGAAAGTGAAGGACCGATTCCCCCTCCATGCGGGTTTCCAGTGGGACCGTCAGGGGACGCAATCCATTGGCCGCTGGCGCTACGGCCCTTCATTGCGATACAACAACTTGTTGGGGTTTGATGACCGCTTGCTCTTCGGAGGCACGGTGGGCCACCACTTTGGTGCGGCTTACATTCATTATGCGCTACCGTTGAGCCCCTCCGGTACCATGGCTTCCTTTGGTTTCAGCCATGCACAAGTTTCTCCTAAACGGCAATTCGATGAGTTCGGTATCAATGGGATTTCACAAAGCTACTCCACGAATCTCTCCCAGCCCTTGTGGGATGGAGAACGTCTTTCTTTGCAAGCGGATTTTGGCTTTGCTGCGAAGGATAGTCGAACAGTAGTCCAATCAGACGTCAGTCGGCGGGATCGAATCCGCATGTTGACGTTCGGACCCAGCGCACGATGGACCGACTTAGCAGGCCGCTGGTGGATCGATCAAAAATTCAGCTTTGGTTTAAAGGGTCTTGGGGCAACGAGCCAGAACAATCCGCTGGCAAGCCGCCCGGGAGCCGATACGGACTTCTTTAAGATGAACCTGGAGATCGTGCGTCTTCAAAAGATGCCTTGGCGAACACAGGCATTGTTGAGCTTTGAGACGCAGCTTTCCCCTTCCAAGCTGACGACACAAGAAGAATTGTATCTAGGAGGAGCTGGCAGTGTTCGAGGTTACCCGGAAGGAGATTATCTCGCAGACCAAGGATTCCTTGTTCGAGCGGAGTATCTGGTCCCATGGATATTTTTGCCGGATCATTGGCATTTGCCCAAGTCTCCTACCCCTCTTCAGGATCAGGTGCATTTTGTTGGTTTCTTTGACCGTGCTTATGGCAAGCTTCGCGCGATCACGGGGGATGAACAGCACTCCCGCAATCTGATGGGAATCGGCAGCGGCTTACGACTTCAAATGGAGGATGATTTATCCGCTCGACTCGAGTGGGGTTTTAACATAGGAGATGACCCTCTGACGAGCGATTCTCCCTCTACCATACATGTGAGCGTGCGTTATGATTATTAGAGCTAGAGCCGACGAGACCAATCCGATCAGGAGGTAGATAGAGCATGTCGCATCGCAAGAGTCTTATGCTCGCGGTTTTTCCATTCGCACTTGCCAGCAGTGTGTGCTTGGCAATTCAGCCTGCTTGGGCGCTTGAGATTCCGGAGCTGGTCCTGTGCCAGGAAGTGGATGCTTCGCGGCGCCCTATCCGTGCGACAGATACGTTTGCACATGATACCGAGTCCATTTATGCCTCCTTCGTATGGAAGGATGGCTTGCCGGGGATGGCGCTGACTGCGAATTGGTATTACGAAACAGAAGCTTTTCATATTCTTAGCTTTTCGGTGAATCTGACCCGAATTGCGGACCGCGGCGTGGTTTCGCTTCATATGCCCAAGGGGACGCCGTTTCCTGAGGGGGTTTATCGCCTGGATTTGGAAAAAGAAAAGACCGTTCTTAAAAGCCAAAAATTTAGTGTTTTATCTAAGCCTTAATTCTACATCGTAATAGGGTGTTGTCGTTGATGTGCCCGCCGGTTTTTTTCACGTGCCAGCTGTAAGCATCCCAATAATCCCATCCACGTTACAGCCAGTAAAAGCCGCATATCGTTTCCTTTGTAACCTGCTTCAAATAGCGCAAAGATTAGGATCAGAATCCCCGCAATTTCCACGGCTAACCAAGCGGCTGCTTGGTTTAAAGTGCGGCTTATGCACAATAATCCTGCTGCCAAGGCCATCGCCAGGGCAAAAAGAATCCATTCTACCCATTGTGGCAGTGGCTTCAGGAATTGGTGCTTCCACAATGTCAGAAAAGCATTCGCGTTTAAGGTCAAGCCCGGCAGCCATCCGATCGGTGTTCGATGCAGATCCTGAAACATCTCCGTCAGGAAACCGATCAGGACGATGCGCCCGCGGATGAGATTGGAGTCGAAAGTGTTATGGAAGACATCCACGAAAGAAACCCGGTTTAAATCATTGGTGTGCGCCTGAAAGCGGATCCAAAATGTCTTAGTCGCCGGGTCTACCGGGATTCGGAGCAGGCCGGTGGATCCTTGTGCGATCAGGCGATTTCCCTCATCCTGTAGGGTATCGAGCTGAATGCCCCCGGCCATTTCCAGTAAGCGCAGCTCCCATGAGAAGAATCGAAGCGGATTCTCTGGGTTGGTGCTGATAAGGTAAGTCAAGCCGCTGCGGGTGATGCCATCGTTATCTTGCAATTTGTTGATCAATCCGGAAAGCCTCCACGCAGATAACCCCTTAACGGTTGAAAATATCACCTGTCCTTTTTCCTGGAGGCTTGCCGCCAGCAGGACGTTGGGTTCTTGGCTTACCTGGGAGACGAATTGGGCGTCTTCTTCCGGTTGTCCTTGCCCAAAAAAGATAAAGTCAA
>JACPAW010000015.1 GCA_016180605.1 Candidatus Omnitrophota bacterium
TCCATTACCGACGCGAGCAGGGGATGTCTTCAGGCCGCCCCGATTACACTTTCTTACTGCCCGATCAGCATGAGCTTTACATGGATGTGAAGTTTCCTTTAGAGCGGTATCTTAAAGCCATGGAGTCTCAGGATTCTACAAGCCAACAAATGCACCGGGAAGCCTTCTTGCGGGATGTCAAAGAGCACCTGAGAGAAATGGAGCGGCGCGGCTACCAAAGCTCATCAGAGCAGGGAGTGGACTACCTTCTGATTTTCATTCCTAACGAACAGGTCTACGGGCTGGTCAACGAATGGATGCCCAGCCTGATCGATGAATGTCTGCAGAAGCAAATGATCCTTTGCGGGCCGTGGACGCTTTATGCGGTGTTGCGGATTGTCTGGCAGGCTTGGCAAAATTACCATTACACCCACGCCATTGGGGAAGTCGTCAAATCGATTCACGATTTCCTGCAGGATTATTCCAAATTCAAAGATCGATTTGCAGAATTAGGCAGCGCTTTAACCAAAGCCACAGAATACTACCAAGACATTTCTACGAAAAGTTATCAACGCCTCGACTTGCGGATTAAGCGCATTGAAGCGTATCGCAAAGGCCAGCACCTATCGGAAAACCTGCCCCCACAGGAGGGCATTGCCATATCGGAGCCGGCAACAACGGAGAGCCACCCATGATGGACCACGCTTTATTAGATTTGTTGGCTTGCCCGGCATGCAAAACCAAAGTACAACTGGAAGGCGAGTGGCTGCTTTGTGTTTCCTGTAACCGGCGTTATCCAATCCGAGATGGGATTCCCGTCATGTTGCTAGAAGAAGCCCGAATGCCTGAAAGTACTGGCGGCGAACCCCACCAGGTGGGGGGATGATCCAAATCCTATTGATCCATGGACCGAATCTGCAATTACTAGGGACCCGTCAGCCTTCTATCTACGGAAACGCGGATTTGACCTCCATCAACCGGAAATTGACACAGTGGGCAAAAAGCAACGGGGTTCGGCTTGTCATCGAGCAATCGAATCATGAAGGACGCATTGTGGAACTTATCGGCAAAGCAAAAGGCCGATTTGAGGCGCTCGTGATCAACCCGGCAGCCTATACCCACACCAGCGTTGCCATCCGGGATGCCATCGAGGGGGCGGGGGTACCGGCAATTGAGGTGCATTTATCCAATATCTATGGACGGGAATCTTTCCGGCAGCACTCTTTGATCGCTCCTGTATGCAAAGGCCAGGTTTGCGGCTTTGGCCCGCTCAGCTACCAGTTAGGCCTAGAGGCTGCGCTGGCTTTGGTTTCATCCTCTGACCCCGCACGGAAGAACTCCAACCAGCGCCGGCGGCGTTAAGTGCTAGCGCCAGCTTAGTTGACCACAGACAGCGTTATTCGGTAAAATGGTTTGTTTTAAAGGAAAAGAATCGACCAGATGATTTCCACGAATGAGTTTAAGAATGGCGGCACCATCGCCATGGATGGGCAGCTATGGGTTATCGTAGAGTTTCAACATGTCAAGCCAGGCAAGGGCGGGGCCTTTGTCCGCACCAAACTACGCAGACTGAGGGACAACTCGGTCATTGAGCGCACCTTCCGAGCGGGGGAAAAATTCGAAGACGCCTATATCGAAAAGCGCAACCTGCAGTACTTGTATCGGACAGCCGATACCTTTCATCTGATGGACACCAAAAACTATGAAGAGGTCACTGTTTCCACCGACCTCTTAGGAGCCGTGGTCGGTTTTTTGAAGGAAAATGCCGAACTGGAAGGCCAATTCCATAATGGTCAAATGATTGGGATTCAGCCGCCGATCTTCGTCGATCTGCATGTTTCATCGACTGAGCCTGGCGTGCGTGGGGATACTTCTAAACCAGGGATGAAACCTGCCACCCTTGAAACGGGGGCCACCGTCCAAGTTCCGCTTTTCGTGGAAATCGGAGACATGATCCGGGTGGACACCCGGAACAGCTCGTATGTCTCCCGTGTATAGCCAATCTGCCGGATGCGTCTGTTTGCAAACGCATCCTAAGGACAAACTAGGGGGCCAAGCGTGGACAAACGCATGAAACCGTCCGAGCGGGAAGCCTTCCGGCTGATTGAAGAAATGCTTCAGCTCATGGAAGCCAGGGGGCTTGTTGAGCTGGAAATGGAACATCAAGGTCTACGCTTGCGCTTGAAAAAAGCTTCATCGAATCCCACTCCGCACGTCGTGGAATACGTCACGGGAACTCCCCAAGCAAGCCCTTCACCGGCTGGTACTACCTCAAGCGGCACCCCTACCGCCTTCGATGACCGCCGGGTCGTCATTAAATCTCCCATGGTCGGGACATTCTACCGTGCACCGGCTCCGGATGCGCCGCCTTATGTGGAGATCGGCCAGGACCTCGAAGTTGGCCAAGTGGTCTGCGTCATTGAAGCCATGAAGCTCATGAACGAAATCAAGGCTGAGACCGCCGGCCGTGTGGCAGATATCCTGGTTGAGAATGGCTCTCCTGTTGAGTTCGGCCAGCCGCTGTTTGTCATTGAGCCGCCCGTTTAAAGGCGGCAGCGGTTATACCCCCACAATCCGACATCATGTTCTCAAAGATACTGGTTGCTAACCGAGGAGAAATTGCCGTCCGGATTATCCGAGCCTGCAAAGAGCTGGGTATCCGGACCGTGGCTATCTATTCCGAAGCCGATCGCAACAGCCTGCCCGTGCGCCTTGCCGATGAAGCCATTTGCGTGGGACCTCCTCGGCCCGAGCAAAGCTATTTGAACATTCCCCACATCGTCAGCGCTGCGGAGATTGCCGATGTCGATGGTATCCATCCAGGTTACGGCTTTCTCTCACAAAACGCCCATTTTGCAGAAATATGCGAGTCCTGCAACATCACCTTCATCGGCCCTTCCGCACAAACCATGCGTCTGATGGGAGACAAAATAGCAGCCAAGGATTTAATGCGCAAATCAGGGATCCCGATTATCCCAGGCAGTATGGCTGCCATCAAAACCAAGGAAGATGCCTTAAAGACGGCACGCCGTATCCGTTACCCGATCATCGTTAAGGCAGCAGCAGGTGGGGGCGGCCGGGGAATGCGGGTCTGCCACAACGATGTGCGCCTTGTCAGCGCATTAATGACCTGCCAAGTGGAAGCGGAAGCAAGCTTTGGCAACGGGGATGTTTTTGTCGAAAAGTACCTGGAAGAGCCGCGGCATATCGAATTCCAAATTTTGGCAGACCGGTATGGGCGCATTATCCATCTAGGGGAGCGCGACTGCACGATCCAGCGCCGCCACCAAAAGTTGATTGAAGAATCTCCGTCTCCGGCCGTGGATGCCAAGCTGCGCCGCAAGATGGGGGAATTGGCAGTGCGTGCCGCAAAAGCAGCGAATTACCATTCCGTCGGGACGGTTGAGTTCTTGCTGGACAAAGACGGTGCTTTTTATTTCATCGAGATGAATACCCGTATCCAGGTAGAACATCCGGTTACGGAAATGGTAACGGGTGTGGATTTGATCAAAGAACAAATATGCGTCGCAGCCGGTGAATCCTTGAGCATGAAGCAGGATGACCTGCATCTTGAGGGATGGGCGATTGAGTGCCGCATCAATGCGGAAGATCCTTCCAACGGTTTCGCCCCTTCTCCTGGCCGGATTCTGGAACTGCAGGTACCGGGCGGCCGAGGGGTACGGCTGGACACGCATATCTTTAGCGGATATGAAATCCCTGCGTTTTATGATTCTTTGCTGGCCAAACTGATTGTAGCTGGCAAGACAAGGCAAGACGCCATACGGGTCATGCAGCGCGCTCTGGAAGAATTCGTCATTGAACCCATCCATACTACGATTCCTTTGCATCGGCAGATTTTCAGCGATCCGACTTTCTGGCGAGGCCAGATTAGCACCAATTATATTGATCGGTTCCTGCAACAAGGAGAAGCGGAATGAATATTAAGCGATTGGGCATCTTAACAGGCGGAGGCGATTGCCCTGGTTTGAATCCAGTCATTCGAGCGGTCACACGGCGCGCCATCCAAGCGGGGATCTCGGTTGTAGGCATCCGGAACGGCTGGAAAGGCCTGATCACAGCGGAGATAATCCCCCTCGATCTTCAATCGGTTTCCGGCATTCTCCCAAAGGGTGGAACGATTCTTGGCACTTCGCGCACGAACCCCTATAAGCATCCCGAAGATCTGGCTCGCGTAAAAGAAAACCTGGTAAAACTGCAATTGGATGTGCTCATTGCAATCGGTGGCGAGGACACGCTTGGAGTGGCCACCAAGCTTTCGAAAGAAGGCGTTAATATCATCGGGGTCCCTAAGACCATCGACAACGACCTTTCGGCTACGGATTTTACTTTCGGCTTTGATACGGCTGTCAACATCGCCATGGAAGCAATCGATCGTCTTCACACAACCGCCGAGAGCCATCACCGCATCATGGTCGCCGAGGTCATGGGTCGTCATGCCGGGTGGATCGCCACTTATGCAGGAATCGCCGGGGGTGCGGATGTCATTCTCATCCCAGAAGAACCCATCGATATTGACGCGGTGTGCGATATCATCAAGAAACGCCATAGCCGCGGGAAAGATTTCAGCATCGTGGTTGTTGCCGAAGGAGCGACTTTCAAGGAAGGCTCGAACATCAGTACCGAGGAAAAACTCGATGAGTTCGGCCATGTTCGTCTGGGTGGCATTGGACAAATCCTCAGCGGTTTGATTGAACAGCGCACCGGTTTTGAAACCCGTGTGACGGTTCTTGGCCACATCCAGCGAGGGGGAAGCCCTACTGCTTTTGACAGGGTCCTAGGAACGCGTTTTGGCGTTAAGGCAATTGAGCTAGTCCTGGAAGGCCGATTCGGGCAGATGGTCAGCCTGCAAGGAAATAAGATCGCCGCCGTGCCCATCGAGCAAGGAACCGGCACGTTGAAGACGGTAGACCCCCAGCTTTATCAGCTCGCTAAAACCTTTTTCGGTTGATGGGTAAGTCAGCAAGCCGCAAGATCAAATCTCTGGCAGTCCTGGCTCAGATCACCCGGCATGCTCGTACTCAAGGGCAGCGAATCGTCTTCACTAATGGCTGCTTTGATCTTCTGCATGCGGGTCATATCCGGACACTGGAACAAGCCAAGCGCTTGGGCGATATCCTAATCGTTGGCATCAACAGCGATCGTTCCGTGCGCGCCTTAAAAGGAAAGAAGCGCCCCGTTATCCAGCAACAGGAACGGGCCCTGCTCTTAGCGGCACTGGAAAGTATCGATTATGTCATTGTATTTCATGAACCTACTCCGCTGCGCCTCATCGAACATTTAAAGCCTGACGTGCTCGTCAAAGGAGCGGACTGGGCAGGGGATGAGATCGTCGGCCGCACGTTTATCGAGAAGGCAGGCGGAAAAGTGGTGCGCATCCCGCTTTTTAAGGGCCGATCGACTTCCAATCTGATCGAACGCATCCGTTCGCTTGGCTGATGCAGCCTTCAGCTTCCTTCCTGAGGATTTTGGATGCAAACGCGAATCGTGCATTGGAAGGGCTGCGGGTGTGCGAAGAAATCGTCCGCTTTCACTTCAATTCCAAGCGCTATTTTCAAAAGTTGCGAGCACTCCGTCATGGAGTGGCTAAAACTATGCGACGCTTACCCGTATCGACCCTCTCTCTTCTTCAAGCACGCGAAAGTCTGAAAGATGTCGGACGCACCGCTCGAAGCGGCCGCATCCATTCACTGGAAAATCTTCTGTTAATCAATTTTCAGCGTGCCAAAGAGGCGTTGCGGACATTGGAGGAGACTTCAAGGCTGTTAAAGCAAGAAGTGGCATCCGATTTTCAACGGCTTCGATTCCGCACTTATGAGGTGGAACGTGAAATCTTGCTCCAAGTGGCAGCTTTACGTCATTCTAGATCTTTGCGCTTGCACAGGAAGAAGCTGGATTAAGCTTGCAGAAGCTGCAATTTCCGGAGGAGCAGATGCTCTGCAGCTTCGAGACAAGCAGGGCTCTACTTCCTCGTTAATGGATGCGGCTAAGCGCATTTTACCCCTGGCACGCCGGGCGAGAATCCCTCTGATCATCAACGATAAAGCGGATGTGGTTTTCGCGGTCGGAGCAGATGGGGTGCACTTGGGGCAGGAAGATCTTCCAACGAATGCGGCTCGCCGACTGCTGGGCAAACATCGCATCATCGGCCGTTCCACGCATAATCTTCAACAAGCAAAACAAGCCTCTTCCGAAGAGGTAAACTACATCGGCTTTGGGCCCATTTTTTCTACACCCACAAAACCCAGCTATAAAGAAGTGGGCCTCTCCTTAATCCAGACGGTTATGGATCACGTGAAGATCCCGGTCGTCTGCATCGGCGGGATTGATGAAAAGAACCTGCCTGCCGTGCTGGAATCCGGGGCTCGTTGTGTTGCCGTCGTCCGAGCCGTATGCGCGGCAGCCAATCCGAAAACTGCTACACGGAAACTCAAGCGCATCGTTTCAGAATTTAATCCCACGGATACGGGAACCGGAATATAATATCATCGTTTTCGCCATAGGCGAAAACGATGGCAGAGCATTCGAAATTAGAACATTGGAGATTAGGAAATCGATTTTCGACGCGATCTAATGCTCCAATGTTCTAATGTTCCAGCTCTTGCGGGTATAGCACAGTGGTAGTGCACTAGCTTCCCAAGCTAGCCACGCGGGTTCGTCCTTTAGCACAGTGGCAGTGCACCAGTTTTCCAAACTGGCTACGCGGGTTCGTCCTTCGACTCGCTTCGCTCGCTCAGGACGTGGTGAGCGAGGCCGAAGGCCGAGTCGAACCACGATTCCCGCTACTTATTGAGTATGTTGTCAGGGGATTGCGGGTATAGCACAGTGGTAGTGCACTAGCTTCCCAAGCTAGCCACGCGGGTTCGATTCCCGCTACCCGCTCCGTGATTTTTGCTTTAGCAAAAATCACGGAGAGCATTCGAGATTGGAGCATTGGAAATTGGGAAATAAATTAAGAATGCGGTCTAATGCTCAAATGCTCTAATATTGGGAGTCATCTATTAAACTCTTAGGGTTTCTCGCAGCATTATTGCTAGCCGGCTGCAGCACCACATCTTCTCGACCGGCAGCACCCTTTTTAGCGGGGACGCAGACCTCTGCGCTGCAAGGTTCCTATCATATCGTGCGCCGCGGCGAGACCTTATGGCGAATTGCGCGTTCCTATGGTCTCAATATCCAAACGCTCGCTCGCGCGAATCATTTGACAGGTGCTTCAGGTTTGCGTGTGGATCAGCGGCTTTTCATTCCGTTACCTAAAGAAACGCAGCAATTTCTATGGCCGGTCCGCGGAAAAATCCATACATCCGATGCCGCTTCCGGAATTGAAATCGGCACCGCCTCAGGCACACTCATACGCGCCTCTCGCAGCGGGCGCGTGGCAGTGGCAACCCAAAGGCTTTCCGGGTGGGGAAAGACCGTTATCCTGGACCACTGGGATGGCACCTATAGCGTTTATGCTCGATTAGGGCAAATACTGATTGTTCCTGGTTCTTCGTTACGGCAAGGAATGCCCCTGGGAAGCGCTGGAGATCAAGCACTGCACTTTGAAATCCGCCGTGGGGCTCATGCAGAGCCTTCAATGAAATTGTTGCCTCGATGAGTCCATCCGTAAACCTCAGGCCAAAGCTCGCCGCACACCTGCAGCAGCGGCTGCAAGCATTTGAAGAGGGCTTTCGGCACAATCTGGCTTTGATCGGCCCAGCGGGAAGCGGAAAAACATTCCAGTTACAGCAATTGCTCGAGTCCAAGCCGTCTGTCAATCTTTTGCTGCTCTATTGTCCGCTCTTTCCTGAATCCTCACGCAGTTTTCTGACTCGATTTCTGAGCTCTCTATTGGCAAGCGCCCTCGAAAACAGCGGCCACAATGAACCTGCCATGGAATCACCGCAGCCTGCGTGCCCCTCATTAAGACAATGGATCCATCTGGCACAACCGGCTTTTCCAAGGACAGCCGCAGCCGTAGAGTCGATTGAAAACCTGATCGCTCGGCGGTTTTATAGCGAAGCATTCACACGAGCCTTGGACGTCGTCGGAATCTTAGGAGAAGAAAGCCGGCGGCCTTGCGTCTTGATTCTGGATGAAGTGATGCATTTGGAGGACCTGGGGCTGACTCATGCCTTCCATGAACTAGGCAAACGGGTGATGACCTCCCCGACAACGCTTTTTATTTTAACCAGCTCCTCCATCCATCGTTCCCGCGCTGTTTTACGCGAGCGCCTGCAGCTTCTATTCGGCCAGTTTCAACTCATTGCCCTTGAGGCACTCGAAGCGCCGATAGCAACCGCCTGGGTTCAAGAACAACTGCGAGACATAGGCGATGCTAAGGAAGCCAGCTCCTTTCTGATCCACTGGTTAGGAGGTTACCCTTGGTATCTTTCCATGTTCCTGCAGCGGCTTGCCGAAAGGATCCGATTAAGCGGCCAATCGCATGTGACGGAATCCGTATTTCTGCAAACCGCATGGGACGTCTTAGGCAGCCCTGAAGGGCCGCTATTCCAGTGGTGCCGCTTGCGAGTCGAGCGCGTCAGCCAGGATAAACGCGGAAATCGATCGGTTGAAGCATTGACACAAATTGCAGAAGGAGCGCGCACCACCACAGAGATTGCAAAACGCATCGGTCGTGCTGGACTGACCGAAGCCATGCAGCGCCTTGTAGAAGAAGATCTAGCCCTACGCAACGGAAATTGCTGGGTCATTCCTGACCCTCTGCTGCGGTTCTGGCTGGCTACGGTCTTCTCCAGCCAGCGCAATGACCCCCGGATGAATCCCGCAACCAGCCGGCAGCGGCTGGAAAACTATCTTCAATCCTGTTGGGCCCGGTGGATGCAAAACCGGCAATTGACCTTTGCCGAGCAGGTCGTAGAACTTTTCTCTAAATTCAGCGATGATACGGTGTCTCTGGACTCTAAGACAGGCAGGCTACCGCATTTCGAAGCCATCACGCGCCATCCCAAGGACCATTCTCCTGAGGAGGCAACGTATATCATTGCTCAAGGAGAAGGGAAATCCTGGTGTGCCAGTGTTCAGGAGAGTGCCGTGGACGAAGCCGCGATTGCCCGTTTCGAGGCATTCTGCAAGCAACAAGCCATCAAACCCTCTCGTAAGGTAGTCATCTGTCGACAATCCATAGAGCCCAATGCTCGGCTGTTGGCAAAATCAACGAACATGTGGGTTTGGGGTACGCAAGACTTAAGCATTCTCGAAGGTCTCTATGAGCACTATTAAAAAGAAGAACTCCATGGAAGTCCTGTGGGCTCCCTGGCGAGAAACCTTTATTACACAGCCTAAACCGAAGCGGCGCCCGTGCATTTTCTGTGCGGCAGGGCGAAGCCAAAATGACCCAGAACACCAGGTTATCTTTCGGGGACGCACGGTATTTGCTTTATTGAACCGCTATCCTTATAACAATGGACATATCATGGTAGCCCCCTACCGGCATATCGGAGATTTTGAAAGCTTCTCACAGGCAGAGTGGAATGAAGCTCTCAAAGCTAGCCAAGAACTGCTTGCCCGTTTGCGCCGGCTGCTCCATCCCCAAGGTTTTAATATCGGTTTGAACTTAGGCAGAGTAGCGGGGGCAGGGTTTCCCGGGCATTTGCACTTACACCTTGTCCCACGCTGGGATGGGGATACCAATTTCATGCCGATTCTTGCGCAAACAAAAGTCATTTCCCAGTCGCTGGATTCGCTTTATCATAAGCTGCACTTATGAATAGCTCTCTGACGATGCATCCTATTGAGTTGGTCTCCCGTGAAGAGCTTGAAGCCAGGGAAGAGCAGTGGCTTGCGGGCTACGCCATGAAAAGCAGCCAAAGCCGCGGCAGGCAACACCCCGAACCGGAAGACTCCTATCGCACTGCATTCCGCCGGGACCGTGACCGGGTCATCCATACGACAGCCTTTCGGCGCCTGGAATATAAGACGCAGGTTTTTGTGAATCATGAGGGAGATCATTACCGCACACGCCTGACCCATACTTTGGAGGTGGCTCAAATCGCTGTCTCCATTGCCAGGGTCTTGCGCTTAAACGAAGACTTGGTCGAAGCGGTCGCTTTGGCCCATGACATAGGACACCCTCCTTTTGGGCATGCAGGGGAAGATGCGCTTCGAGAGCTCATGGCCGAGCATGGCGGTTTTGACCACAACATCCAGGGTTTGCGCCTCGTCGATCTCTTGGAGGCTCGGTATCCGGATTTTCCAGGCTTGAATCTGACTTGGGAAGCGCGCGAGAGCATCAACAAGCACCGTACTCCTTATGACCAACCAGGAATGCAGGTGGCATTGGATCCTAATCTGGCACCCCTACTAGAAAGCCAAATTGCCGATGTAGCCGATGAAATTGCTTATGACAATCATGATTTGGATGATGGCCTTGCCTCAGGCATCCTGAAAGAAGCAGACTTGAAAAAAATCGACCTATGGCGAGAAGCTTCTGAATCCGCTGACAAAACCGTCTTGAGCCCCACAGGACAAGCCTGTGGCACCTGTGACGACGCTTCGAGTGGGGCGACATCCCGCCCACCCGTGGGTGTCAGCACCACCATGCCGCCCACGGCCGAAGGCCGTGGCGCAATGGCGGGGTTAAGCTCTCATGAGCCGGAAACCCATCGCTACCAAATCATTCGCACCCTCATCAACCGCCAAATTACGGATCTGCTCACGGCTACGATTGCCAGGCTCAAAGAAAAGAAAATCCGTTCCATAGAAGAAGTGCGGCATTGCCAACAAAGACTTGTTTTTTTCTCTTCTGAGATGGAAGCCATGCGGCGGCCGCTGAAGCAGCTTTTATGGAATCAGTTCTATCACCATTACCGGGTTATGCGGATGGCGGATAAAGCAAAGCGGTTTATCGGAGAACTCTTTCATCTCTATGTACAAAAACCCGAGCAGTTGCCCAGAACAACCCACCAGCGGATCATCCGCGGAGAAGATCCTTACCGGGTCGTCTGTGATTATATCGCGGGAATGACCGATCGCTACTGTCTGGAAGAATACAAGAAACTTTTTGACCCCTTTGAGCGTGTTTAGAGCGGATAATAGAAGGAGGAGCGAGGAACCATGAGGATGCTAGGTTGGATCTTAGCTGGGGTATTGGCAGTTGGCGGTTGCTCGGCACGACTAAGCTCGCTTTTGTTAGAACGGCAGGCTAGAGGTCCTATCATGGAAGAACCCGCCGTTGGACAAGCGCTCAGTTGGACTCTGGACCCATCTCCTCAAACTCAAATTCAAACCGATATTGAAATAACCGTCAACCATGCCACCCAAGGGTATCTGAACGACCTTTTTAGCAACAAGGCGATCTTTGGCTCTTTTGCGGGTAGAAGTCCGTATTACCCGGAGCATTTGGTGTTCTATATCAAAATCGCCAACCGCAGCAAAGAAAAGATACGCATTATTCCAACCGACTTCATGCTCATCGATGACCGGGGAAACCAGTACAGCTCCATTGGCATTGACTACGTCACGGCTTTCTCCGAATACCGAAAGCCTGTCTCCACCATTACGCGCGGAATGTTGGAAAATGCAAGCCCCGGTTATTTTGGTTTTAGCTTCCCTGTTGGAAAAGTGTTCGCCAACAAGCCACAGGGCCAGTTTGCCCTACTGCTGCAATCCTCCCTGCAGCCTGGCTATCTGCATCCGGGAGTCATTCATGATGGACTGATTGCCTTCTGGAACCCGGTAGCACAAAGCAGGAAGCTTCGGTTTTTGGTCACTAATATTAAAACCGCATTTAATGCGAATGATGAACCCACCCAGACGCTCGAATTCAGCTTTGATTTCGACGCCAACCCGGCGACAAAATAATTTGCCCCAGGTTTCTGCCCCCCATTCGGAACTTCTAGATGCGTTAACCGCCGCGCAACGAGAGGCGGTAACGCATCCGGAAGGCCCCCTTTTAATCATCGCTGGAGCCGGAACAGGAAAGACTACCGTTATTACACGCCGGATTGCCTGGCTCCTGGCGACCCAACGTGCCACACCAGAATCCCTTCTGGCACTGACTTTTACTGAAAAAGCAGCCGCGGAGATGGAAGAGCGCGTGGATTTGCTCATCCCTTATGGATATTCCCGCCTGTCGATCAGTACCTTCCATGCTTTTGGAGATCAACTGCTGCGGCAATATGCCCTCAAGATGGGATTTTCCTCCCAGTTCAAGGTCCTCTCCCAAGCAGAGCAGGTGGTCTTTTTGCGCCAGCATCTCTTTGAGTTGCCGCTTAAAACGTTGCGCCCCCTGAATGATCCCACTCGCTTTCTGGAAGCACTTCTTGGCGTTTTCTCCAGAGCTAAAGATGAAGCGGTAACAACTGAAGAATTCCTCGCTTGTACGGATCGCTTGCAGCAGGCAGCGGGCGGCAATGAACCAGCACTTGAAGCGCTGATTCAGCGCACTTCGGAGATCGCTCTTTGCTACGCTGCCTATCAGAAGCTCATGCGGGATGCGGATGCCATCGATTTCGGGGACCAGGTGCTCCTGGCAATCCAGCTCTTGGAAAAACATCCCGATGTGC
Source organism: Candidatus Omnitrophota bacterium (assembly GCA_016180605.1). Classification (GTDB taxonomy): domain Bacteria; phylum Omnitrophota; class Gorgyraeia; order Aquiviventales; family Aquiviventaceae; genus JACPAW01. Next base: position 12,507 of record JACPAW010000015.1, read on the forward strand.
TGCAGGCCGTGCGTCAGCGCTATGCTTTCCTGCTTGTAGATGAGTTCCAAGATACCAATTTTGCACAATATCGCCTATTGCAGCTTCTGGCAAAACCGGAGGGCAATATCACGGTCGTGGCAGACGATGACCAGAGCATTTACAAGTGGCGTGGTGCGGCCATCAGCAATGTTTTAAAATTTCTAGACCACTATCCAAGCCGGCACACGGTAGTCCTAACCGAAAATTTCCGCTCCAATCAACACATCCTGGACGCCGCTTATCGGCTCATCCGATTCAACGATCCCGACCGGCTTGAGGCTCAGCAGGGAATCGACAAACGCCTCATCTCCAAAGCACAACAGCCTTTGGAAATGCCTCATTTTTCCGTATTCGACGATGCCTCTGCGGAAGCCGACTGGGTGGCCCGTACCATCCGCAATGCCATCGAAGAGCAAAAGCGGCATCCCGGAGATTTTGCCATACTCGTACGCTCTAATCGTGAAGCAGACTTGTTTCTCCGAGCCTTCAACGTAGCGGGAATTCCCTGGCAATTCAGCGGCTCCAGCGGCTTGTTTGCCCGACCGGAGAGCAAGATGCTGCTGTCCTGTTTGAAAGCACTCGCCGATCCCCATGACAGCTTAAGTTGGTACCATATTGCCAGCTCTGCTCTTTACCGATGCCCGATGAAAGACCTTGCCAAAATTTTGGCGTTGGCAGAACGCAGCCATCAAAGTTTCCAGAATATCCTCTCCACCACTTCTCCAGAACTCTCGGAAGAAGGCCAAAGAATCCTCGGTGAATTAAAACAAGATATTGAAGAACTATTGGAATTTTCCCGGACTCAATCGAGTGGACAGCTTCTATACCATTGGCTTTCAAAACGCGGATTTTTGGCACACTTGGCCCGAGTGGAGGATCTAGAAACATCGCTTCAGCTGCAAACCGTAGCCCGCTTCTTTGCTCAATTGCGCCGGATTGAAGATTTGGCAGGCTCCAGCCTTCCCGAAGTCATCCAGCAACTGGATTTGTTTCAGGCCATTGGAAACGAACCATTGGAAAATGACGACCCTCTAGCCGACCGCGTCAATGTCTTAACCCTTCACAAAGCCAAAGGCTTGGAATTTCCCGTTGTTTTCCTGGTCGGCCTCGTTCAAGGCCGATTCCCCACACCGCGTCGTACCGAAACGCTTGAGCTTCCCAATGAGCTCATCAAGGATATTTTACCCTCGGGGGATTACCATTTACAGGAGGAGCGGCGGCTTTTTTACGTGGGCATGACGCGCGCGAAAGAAAGCCTATATCTTTCCTGTGCCTACCACTATGGCGGCAAAAGCATTAGGAAAATCAGCCAATTCGTCGTTGAAGCCCTGGACTTGGCTACTCCGAGCCCTCCAGCAAAACGTTCCAGTGCCAAGGAATTAATTGACAGATCCAGGCTCCAATCCCCCCTGCCATTAAAGCGTTCTTCGATAGCCTCAAAGCCACAACGGCTTGACCCCCACGGCATCGATGATTATCTGACTTGTCCCTTGAAGTACCGATATAGCCATGTGCTGCGCATCCCCGTCATGCGCCATCACTTGGTGGTCTATGGCTCCGCACTGCACAAAGCGGTCGAAGAGTACTTTAAGAGCCTCCTGCAGGGAAGAACGATGAGTGAAATGGAGCTATTGCAGATTTTCGAGCGCTGTTGGCACTCGGAAGGATTTTTATCGCGTGAGCACGAAGCCCTGCGCTTGGAGCAGGGGCGCAAAACACTCAGACGTTTCTTTACCCAGCAGCAAACGGCAAAGGAAATGCCAACCTTCATTGAGGAAAAATTCTCCGTGCCCATTGGAGAAATAACCCTCGCGGGACGCTGGGATCGGGTGGATAAGATAGCAGACCATGCCGTCATTATCGACTATAAGTCATCCGAGGTCGGGGAACAAGCCGCGGCAGACAAAAGAACACGGGAATCCCTGCAACTTCTGTTTTATGCGTTAGCCTGGCAAAAGCTCCATGGCCAGCTGCCATTAAGAGTGGAGTTGCGCTTCCTGGAGACCCAATTGACTGGTACGGCGGTGTTTACGCAAGAGGACTTGGAACGCGCCACTGCCTTGCTGCAACAAGCCGCTGAGGGGATAAAAAACCAGGAATTCTCCCCAACCCCCCAGGAATTTGCCTGTCGCTGGTGCGCCTTTCAGGCGATTTGCCCCGTTGCCTTTCAAACCCGCTAGTTCGCTTCCTTAAAATATCCTCCAGGGCTTGAATTTCTCCCTCTACTTATGATACTTATTAAGTGATAAATAAATTGATAAGTTATGTATTTTTAAATATGGGTCCCTCAGCCCGAGTCATCAGCCGAGCTGCCGGGAGCGTAGTTCGGCTTTTAAGTTTTAAGGAAGGTTGTATTGAATGGAGAACGAACAAATGTTTCAGCGGCATCTATCAAGAATCAATCGAATCGGTCCGACCGTCTCAGAGTTGACGGAAGCGCGTTTCAAGCGATTCATGCGGGAAATGGAAGCTTACGAGCAAAAGCTGATATTTGAACGAACGCTAGATGCCTTTCTCGATGTGTATTCCTCCTGGAAGAAAACATACGCACAAACCCTTAAAATTCGCCTCGTCATGCTGGCATTTGAGCTGCACCGGCTAGACAACACCTTTGTGTGCGAGCTTTCTTTTAAGGATCCTTCCTAATGCGAGAAATCCTGGTTCGGAACCTGACCTCTTCGGATTTACTGAAACGTGATTGCGTTGTCAGCGAGCTCATGAGCCAGGGTGATTATGCCACCCGAGTCGTCCGTCGGTGCACCTATCATGTGGAATCCCAGACTGCCTTGCCCTCGATTTTGGACTCGGCACAATGGGCTCAAAATCTAGATCCCTTGCCGCCACGGCAG
>JACPAW010000016.1 GCA_016180605.1 Candidatus Omnitrophota bacterium
TAACGAACTGGGCAGGCGATAAGAACTGCTGCACCGAGCGCGCCAAATAGGTAAAAGGCCAGCACTTGCCTGTTAAGAGAAATCCGATCGTGCGTGCGATCGTGAATAAAAAGGACTCGTAAGCGCCTCGCAAAAGAAAATGGGAGGGACGACCCGTTTCTAGGATAATCAATCTTCCGCCGCAGCGCAAGACGCGGGTCATTTCCTTAAGTCCAAGGCCTAGGTCGCTCAGGTTGCGCGTGGAAAAGCCAATCGTGACCCGGTCAAAGGTTTCATCGGCGAAAGGAAGACGCTGAGCATCCGCCTGGCACCAGGCAAGGCCTATTAGGCGACTCCGTCCGCCTTCGCAGGAAACCCCGGCTGTGGTCGAGGAAGAATGCGGAACTCCTGCTTCGGCGAGATGTCGCCCCCGAGCATGAAGGCGGATGCCTGGGGGGCTCCACTTGCGCTGTGCGATCGCCAGCATGGATGGATTCATATCGACGCCAATCACCAGGCCGCGGTCTTGCAGGCGCTTAGCACAGAGGATTGCCAGGTCTCCGGTTCCCGCGCATACATCCAGGATGCGCAAACCAGGCTGTATTCCCCCATGTCGAATGGCCGTTTTGCGCCAAATCTGATCCATTCCACAGCTTGCTAGGCGGTTGAACCAATCGTAGCGGCTGGCAATGCGGGTAAATAACGCCTGGATAAATGGCCGCTTACTTTGGCCTTGCGGCAGCTTTACCTCATCCAAGATGGCCTTCATGCTTTACCGGCTGCGTCAAAAGCATGGGCGGAAGCCACGATGAATTTCTTAATATCGGATTCCGAATGCTTAGCCGATAGGAAGATGGCTTCAAAGGGAGATGGGGGAATGAGGATTCCCTGCTCGCGCAGCACATTCGCCCATCGGGCAAAACGCACCCGGTTGCATAAGAGGACTTCTTCTTCATTGCGTACCGGCCGATTGCTGAAGAACACCGTCAACATCGACCCGATCCGATTGATTTGGATTGGCACGCCAGAGCGGTTTGCTTGGAGCAACAATCCTTGTTCCAACTGTGCTCCCAAGCGTTCCAAACGACGATACGGCGGATGCCTCTTGAGTTCTTTAAGGGTTGCCATTCCAGTCTGCATGACCAAAGGATGTCCGGCGAATGTTCCGCCGTGGAATACATTTCCTTCCGGAGCCAGCAGCGTCATGATCTGTTCGCTGCCGCCTACGGCTCCAATGGGCAGCCCTCCGCCTATGATTTTTCCAAAGGTGGTCAAATCCGGCAGTACCCCAAAGCGCTCTTGGGCGCCGCCTAAACCCAAGCGAAAACCGGTCACCACCTCATCAAAAATAAGAAGGATTCCGTGTGCGGTGGTGAGCCGGCGCAAATTCTGTAAGAACTCTATCTGGGGAACGATGACACCCATATTGGCCGCGACAGGTTCGATGATGACCGCCGCGATGGAATCCGCCTGCTGCTGGATGGCTTGCTCAGCAGCTTGTAAATCCTGGTAAGGAAGACGCAGCAGCTCATCCCCTAGAGACTCCGGAATTCCTTTCGTGCTTGCCGCCATGAGGCTATCACTATGGCCGTGGTAAGCCCCTTGAAAGACCAAGATCTTTGAGCGACCCGTTGCCGCCCGGGCAAGGCGAATGGCGATCATGCAAGCCTCAGTACCGGAAACCGTAAAGCGCACGCGCTGCAGAGTTGGGACCGCTTCTATCATCAATCGGGCAAGCTCTACTTCATAGGGAGAGCTCAGGCCCAACGGCCAGTTGCGGCTTAAGGCAGAGCGCATGGTCCTAAGTACTACAGGATGAACGTGCCCTAGGATCAGAGCTCCCCAGCCTGAAATAAAATCGATCCAGGTATGCCCTGCCGGATCCTGAACAGAGACCCCTGCGCCATGAGCGAGAATGACAAAGGGTGCCTGGACATGGCGGAAAGCGCGCACGGGACTGTTGACTCCGCCAACGAGAACGTTCTGTGCTTTTTTAACGCTTGCAAGATTAGAACCCATCAAACGTTAGACTTTCCCAAGATTTTCGCTGCTTCTTTTGCCCAGTAGGTAATGAGGATATCCGCACCGGCGCGTTTGATGCTCAATAGGATTTCCATCCATACCGGGCGCTCCGCAATCCAGCCACGCGATGCCGCAGCCTTGACCAAGGCGTATTCTCCGCTGACATTAAAAGCCGCCACCGGGTAGTTCAGCTCTTGCTTGACGCGCCGGATGATATCCAAATACGCCAAGGCCGGCTTGACCATCAGAATATCGGCTCCCTCTTCTATATCGCGCAACGCTTTTCGAATGGCCTCATCGCTGTTGGCAGGGTCCATCTGGTAGGAGCGGCGGTCGCCGATTTGAGGGGTCGAATCGACCGCATTGCGAAAAGGCCCGTAAAACGAAGAAGCGTATTTGGTGGAATAAGCCATGATGGGAATATGTTCAAAAGCCGCCGCATCCAATGCTTGGCGAATAGCCCCCACATTGCCATCCATCATATCCGAAGGGGCGATTAGATCCGCACCGGCTTGAGCATGCGACAGGGCTGTTTTGGAGAGAAGTTCCAGCGTGGCATCGTTATCGATCCACCAATCCCGCTCGTTTACTGGCATATTCCGACCGGGATCTCTACTCTTTTTTCTTATCTGTTTGCTGTGTGCTGTGTGCTGTTTGCCAGCCTTCTGTTTTAGCACTCCACAATGTCCGTGGCTCATATACGCGCACAGGCAAACGTCGGTAATGATGAGAAGATCAGGCAATTGCTCTTTGATGGCTTCAATCGCTTTTTGGATAAGGCCATCTTTGGCGTACGCCCTGCTGGCCCGCTCGTCTTTCTTTTCCGCAAGGCCAAAGAGAAGAACAGCGCGGATTCCCAGCTTCACCAGTTGCCGACATTCTTCGACCGTTTGATCGACCGAAAGCTGGAACTGGCCCGGCATGGAGGCAATGGGCGAGCGGATCTGCTTTCCTGGACGCACAAAAAGCGGCATCACGAGTTGATCCAAAGAAATCCGGGTTTCGCGGATTAAGGCCCGCAAAGGCTCCCATTGCCGCAAGCGATGCAGCCGAATCGGAGAATGGGAATTCATGGAATGCTTCCTCCCTCCTGGATTGCATCGATCAGGCCTTCGATGGTGGAAACTTTTGCTTCGGCGGTAACTTTTCCTCCAAGCTCGCGCACGGCAGCGGAAGTGACTGGTCCTATGGACACGAATGGAATTTTCGGGAAAAGTCTTCCTTTTTTAAGGCGTGTGAGTGCTTGGTGGAGATGCTCGGCACAGCTAGCAGAAGTCACTGTGACTCCGTTGAAAGGTTTCTCCGTCATATCCTTAAGGCCTGAAAGCAAGTTCTCTGGAAGGTGATTGCGGTAGATCGCCAGTCGACTGACCCGAATACCCCGCTTTCTAAGTCCCACTTCTAAGACGCTGCGGCTTTCCTTGGCACTCAGAATCAGTGCCGAAGAGCCCGAAGCATTCCGGGCTGGAAAATCCTGGATCATACCTTCTTGGCTGTAGCGCTTCGGGATGAAATCCACGTGGATTCCCATCGCTTCGATGGCTTGGGCGGTTTTAGGGCCGATGGCTGCAATATGGCAGCCGGATAACCATCGCAGGTCACGATGCAAGGGTTCTAGCATCCGGTAAAACCAAAAAATCCCTTCGGGACTGGTAAAAAATACCCAATCGGGCTTCTGAGTAGACTGAATGATGGCTTTAAAACGGCGGCTCACGCTTACAGCTTTTAACTCAATAGCGGCAAGCTCTTCGACCTCGGCTCCAAGTAGCTGCAGTTTTCTTACCAAGGCTTCTGCTTTATCCGCTGCCCGGGTTACTAAAATCCGCTTTCCAAAAAGAGGTTTTTTTTCAAACCAAGCAAGTTCTCGCCGCAGCTTCACCACGTCTCCTACTACCAGAACGGCAGGAGGATGTATTGCCGCTTGAGTGACCTTTTTTGCAATTGTTTTCAAATTACCGACTACGGTTCGCTGGTGGGCCGTAGTCCCCCACTCGATGACGGCACAAGCAGTTAAGGCGGATCGGCCATGCTCTAAGAGCCGTGCCACGATTCCAGGCAGTGTGGTCAGCCCCATCAAAAATACCAAGGTATCGCAAGCGTTCGAAAGCAACTGCCAATCCAGCGAACTTTTTGACTTAAGAGGATCCTCATGCCCTGTGACTACCGCGAGTGAAGAGGAAATGCCGCGATGGGTTACCGGGATTCCGGCATAGGCGGATGCGGCAATGGCACTGCTGACACCGGGGACGACTTCATACTCAAGGCCGGCTTTTGTCAGCGCCAAGGCTTCCTCGCCTCCTCGGCCAAAGAGAAACGGATCGCCCCCTTTCAGGCGTACGACCCTTTTTCCGGCTTTGGCGGTTTGAATGAGGATATGGTTGATTTCGTTTTGAGTCGCAGAAGTAGCCCCATTTCCCTCTTTGCCTGCGTAGATTCGTTTTGCCTTCGGGGAGCAATGCCGCAGCACCGATCGAGAGACCAGATGATCAAAAACCACGACGTCTGCTTGACGAAGAAGTTCCACTCCTCGAAGAGTCAAAAGACCCGGGTCTCCTGGCCCGGCTCCAACGAGATATACGGGATATTTTTTCTTCATGTGTAGTCCCTAATAATAACTCGCGCCTGATGGGGCTTGGCGCCTCCGCCCTCGCTTACGCTCGGGCTTCGGTCGGCCATCCGGCCCTCCCAAGGTAGGCCGATGCTCCTATTCGTCGCATCAGCGTTGGATTTGGGTCGGGCCTCCTTTCAAGCCCCATTCCATTACCGAGAGAAAACGCGCGCCCGACGGGGCTTGAACCCATAACCTCCAGCTCCGGAGGCTGGCGCTCTATCCAATTGAGCTACGGGCGCGTAAGTTGTCAAACTGTCGTGCGTCGGTTCAAGCCGACGCTCCATCCCCCGCCCTATCGCTTAAGACGCAAGGCGGGTCCGCCACGTTCTATGGCGGAAATTGAGCTATGGGCGCTAATAACTGGCGCTCTATCTTCAGCCCCCGCGGTAGAGCCAGGAGCTGATCCGCCCCACCTCTCTATCCGTGGGGGCGGAAATTGAGCTACGGGCGCGTCGCTCGCTATCCTTGAATCTAGGGCTCGCTCCCCAGGAGGGGAAACGACGTTTCCCCTCCTGGCGTTCGCCGCCATCAGCCTATTGAGGGGCGGCTCACTGTTCTCCCCTTCCTAATCGGAACGTTTTAAAATCCAACCTTAGTCTGATTTGATCGGAAAGGGGAAACGGGGTTTTCCCTTTCCGGCGCCAATCCCTTTCCTTATAAGGTAGTGGCTAGAACCTATCCCTAAACTTCGTTGAGGGTGAACCCCGTACCACGGGCTTACGCCCGTGGCTTTCGAAAATACCCTTCGGGGTCGATTGCCACTTCCTCCCCGCCTTGACAGGCGGGGCTTCCGTGGTACGGGGTGAAGGCGCGGTTAATCATCATCTTCAAGGAGTTCGACGTTGAGGATTTTCAACTGAACGCGAGTCCACTCAGGATAGTGATCGGGGGTTTTCTTGAGCACCTTCGCCGTGATCAGGACTGGCTTGCCAAGCATGGTAGCATCCACCACCCCTTTTGTGGCGCGAGCTTCCATCGCAATGATCTCCAGCGTATCGGACATGACCAGGATGACAAAGGATGCTGGCTCTCCGTCTGGATCGAGGGCCACCAGCCACCCTCGCTTGGTCCCGGTCTCGCCTTCTGCCACGTCTTCGAGAAAGGGCGTCGCGAGATCAGCCTGCACGCAGGTGGGAGCCATGAGGGCGACGAGGCTCAGGATGACGGGGAACGTGAGAGATTTCATACCCGTTTCTAGTCACTCAGTTAAAAGACGCTGGGCGCCTTGGGCGTTCAGAGATTCGGCAAGCCGCTGACCTAATATTTTTGACTCTTGGGGAGAACCTTCAATCTTGCCTCGTATTTGAACGCTGCCATCACCCGCAACGACCGTTCCTTCCAACCTTAATACGTTCCCCTGGCACTCCGCAAATGCGGCAATCGGAACGCGGCACCCACCTCCTAAAGCCTGTAGAAACGTCCTTTCCGCCTCGACACTCCAGCGTGTTTCCAAATGATTCAGCTCGCGGGTCATTTGAAGGGCTGTAGCGTCTTCTTCGCGGGCTTCCACGGCAATCGCTCCTTGTCCTGGCTCAGGGAGCATTCGTGTCAGCTCAAGCACTTGCGTGATTTCCGCTTCAAGCCCAAGCCTCACAAGGCCGCACGCGGCAAGAATAATGGCGTCATATTGGCCCTCTTTGAGCTTGCGCAGGCGTGTATCCACATTACCGCGAAGATCCAGGAACTTCAAATCCTTCCGCCATAAGAGAAGCTGGCTTTTCCGACGCAGGCTCGAAGTCCCAACCCGTGAACCCGGTACAAGCGCTTCAAAGGATATGCCTTCTTTGGCCAGATAAGCATCTTGTGCTAGATCCCGCTTAAGAATAGCCGCGAGGGTCAACCCGGGCGGCTGGGTCAGCGGCAAATCTTTTAAGCTATGCACGGCAATATCGATTTCCCTGCGGCTAAGAGCTGCTTCGAGCTCTTTGACGAACACCCCCTCTTGCGGCATGGAAGCCAGAGGGGCTTCAGGATTGCGGTCGGCAAAGCTGTGGATGATTTTTACAGTGAAGGAATCTTGCGGATGGCAGGCCGCTAAAGATTCCATGACCCGTTGCGTTTGTTTTTGAGCAAGCCGGCTGGCTCGCGTTCCAATCACCCAACGTTTCATGAGAATTCACTCCAAAACCGTTCAAGGGCCACTTCGCCACTCCTCTCATTTTGCCACTAAGCGGCATATCGTTTCAGGAGCAATAAGGCCTCTTTCTTCGCTTCTTTTGGTTTTCCCTGCCGCATGAGTTGAAAGACGCGGCCCCGGACGATGGCATCAAAGTAGACTTTTCGATCTTGATAACGGGGGATCTTCCGCTTGGCAGTTCCCCGCAGATTCTTGAGCAATCGCAGCATCGGCAGGTATCCGGCATCGATCAGGGCGGCTAGCTCACTGCGCAAATACTTGCTTAACGAAGGGCTAAGCCCTCCGGTACTGATGGCAATCGTCAATGGGCCTTTTCGAAAAATGGCAGGGGCAATAAAGGTGCACAGCGGTGTCTGATCGACGACATTGGCAAAAATCCGATTGGCAGCCGCCTTGCGATGCACCATTTGGTTGATTTTAGTATCATCGGTTGCCGCATACACAAGCCATGCCCCCTTCAAGTCCCCTGCTCGGAATTGCCGCGTCCAATGCTGGATCAAGCCCTTTCTCGCATAATTCCTCAGGCGTTTTGTCGCTTCTGGACTAATCAGCCGGATGCGAGCCCCGCACTTTAAAAGAGCGGTCACCTTCCGCTGCGCGACCTGCCCTCCTCCGATGACCACGCATTGGCGAGAGCTTAAATCCGCAAACAAAGGATAATAGACCCGAGCACGCATGAGGCACTCCTTACGATTTCCGGAGCACAAATGCGGCATATAACACCCCGAAGCACAAATGCTCATGGATTCAATTTAGCGTAGCATCACCCTGACACCCGCCCTAAACAATCACACGCCTGTGGCTGTTACTTTGTCGAGGTAAACGCAATCCTTCCCCCAATTCCATCAGGGCATGGTGGTTGATCGCAACACGTTCCCGTAATCATTAAGTCCATCTGTTCACCGGTTTCCGCACTACATACCTCTTCGTCTTGTGAGCTTCCTTCCAAGTCATACCCTTCTACCTGAACGTTGACGGTACAGACTCCTGAGACACCTTTCTGTATTTTCACCACCTCTACGGTTTGAACCGAATCAAGAAGCTCATACACGCGTGACGGCCAGCACTTAGCTGATACAGATTGATCGAACGAAAGCATTGCGATAGAGAATGTCCACGCCCATAGTATGGGATTTATCGAGCACCTTCGGTATAGCGACACCCGATCCATTTCAGCTCCTTGTATCTGTCCCTCACGTGCCGGGTCTCGCTCATTCATTTGACATCCATACGTAACAATCGCAAGACGTTTGTTCATTTCGTAAACTGTATTGTGTTACCGGAATTCCAGAAATGTGCCAACCCAGGAAAGGTTAGGCGGTCCTATTTTAGGACGCCTCCTATTTTCTCATTAAGCTAATCCCAGAATGTTTCTCCATTCCTCCTGACGGAACTCTCGGAATGACGAATCTCGAACAGCGCGCGGCAGCATCCAACGTTCACGCCAATACTTCACAATTGGCTCAATTGGTCGATGATGCCATTGAAGTCGTTTGGCTTCACCCCTCAAAAACCCTACTGCATTTGCTGCGAGCGGTGCAACGTAGACACCACGCTTCACACCATGTCGAACAATGTCACCTGGAAGACCCAAGTAATTCAGTGCTCTCCGTATGACCCGAATCCTATAGTTTGGTCCACTTCCGAATTGGTACTTCGTAATTTCCTGGTCACCCAGGGATCGAAGATAT
>JACPAW010000192.1 GCA_016180605.1 Candidatus Omnitrophota bacterium
GCAGCGGCCATGGGCAAAGACATTTCTAGGCCGTTTGGGGATTAATCGGAGTCGAGGGATCCAACTTTTGGAACGCGAGCTCTCCGCTGCCGTTCATCGGCTGCAAGCTTTAGACCAGGCCGTCTCCGAGCAGGCCGATCTGAATCAGAAACTGATAGAAGAGCGAGCCGCTTGGGAAACTCAGCTTAAAGCCGCACGGCAGCAATGGCAGCAATGCCAAGGCTCTCTCGATGCCGAGCGCCGGCAGCGTGAAGGCTCTGCTCAAACCGTCGCGGCCCTTCAAACCGCTTTGACCTCTGTTGAGTCACGAGAGAAGATATTGAAGGCGAAATGTTCCGAACTCGAAACCAGGCTTAAGGAAGTCGATAAGACCATTGCTCACCAGCGCAATGGACTCAAGGCTTATGAGGAAGCATCGGCACCGCTTCACCATGCGTTGAGTCAAGCGCAGATGAAAATAGAAGCGCACCAACACAAAGAGCAGGAACAGCAGCAGGCTCTCCACATTCATTTCCGAACAACAACGGTTAGCCCAGGAACAGATAGTCCATAGTCTTTCCCAGGAGCGTGATGAAACCAACTGGTATCTTGGAGAAGCTAGAGCCCGGTGTTTGGAAATGCAGGTTCAATGCGATGCTCTAAAGACGCGGATAGAAGATCTGGAAATGAATCTCAAGGAAATCTCGCAGCAGCGCGATGAAGCGAATTGGTACTTGGCTGAAGCAAAATCCGGAGAGTCTCATGTAATCCTGGAGCAGCAATTGGCTTTAGCACAGGCAGCTCTGGAAAATACCCGGTCCAAGTCGGAGGAACTAGAGGGAAAGCTTGAGGAAGCCACCAGAGGAAAAGATGAGGCGAATTGGTACTTGGGTGAATTGCGCGTGACAAAAGAAGAACTGGCAAAGCAGCTTGAAATAGAAACAGCCCAGCGCCAGCAGTTTCAGGCGCAATTGGCAAAGCTGGAGTTAGAAGCGCTTCAAAAAGGCCAACGCCTGGTGGAATGGAAACGAGCGCCGCGCTGAAGATAGGATCGAGCTTGAAGAAACCGTCGCCTCGGAACTGAATTCCACGGCAGAATTCACGGATGGCTCAAAAGCGAAAATTTCCATTCAGGATTTAAGCCTTGGAGGTGCAAAATTCCTGTTTCCTCTAAAGAGGCTATCCGAAAGCTGGTTTGGATTGCGGCTCTTGCTTGCTCATCGCACAGAACCCATCGAAACCCGTGCCCGTGTGGCTTGGCGCTCTGAGTCCCACGGAAATGCTCGTGCGGCGGCAGTAGGAGTTGCCTTTGAAGCGCTGCAGGAAAGTGATCGCCAAGCGATCCGTCAATTTCTGAGCAACCCGTCTGCTCAGCCCGCAACGAGTAGTTAGGGCTTAGCCGCCCATCCTATGCACTATCCCTTCTGGCATGTGCCTGGTTTGACAGCGCCCATGCTCATTGCCTTCATCGCCGTATTCCACATCTTTGTGGCTCTCTATGCAGTAGGCGGGGGCCTTTTCCTAGCGGTCGAAACACGCTTTGCCTACCAAAAAGGCCGTAAGGACTACCTGGAGTACTTACACCTCCATACGCGCTTCTTCATCCTGCTGACGGTGGTTTACGGTGCTATCACAGGGGTTGGCATTTGGTGGACGATCGGGTTGGCTTCTCCTTTGCCAACGGAGTTTTTGATTCATGTATTTGTTTTTGGCTGGGCGATGGAGTACGTATTCTTCATCCTGGAAATTATTTCCGCGTTTATTTTCTATTACGCATGGGGAAAACTTAAACCGGACATCCATCAAAAGATAGCATGGATTTATGCCGTTTCGGCATGGATGAGCTTGGTGATTATCACGGGGATTACCGCCTTCATGCTCAACCCGGGCGACTGGAGAAACGATTTTTGGAGGGCTTGGGCCAATCCGCAGACCGTGCCGCAGATCTTCGCACGCACCGGCGCCTCCTTGCTCTTGGCAACGCTCTATGTGTATCTTCACGCCTCTTTCCGCGTGGGGGCTTCCTCCTTACGTGAAGTGATCGCTCGGCGTTCGGCTAAAGCGGCAATGTTGGGAGCTTTGCTGATTACCGCAGGAGGAGCCGGTTGGTATGTGGCCCTTCCGGAGAGTGCCAAGGCTGCTTTGACGGGGGCTGCCGCCTTGACGATTCTGACGGCGCTGATTTTTGTGCTGACGATCGTTGTGTTTTTCATGTTCTATTTTGGCCCCTATCGGAATCCGGGTTGGTTAAGTCCTGGTTTTGCCATTTTGTTTTTTATTATCGGCCTCATTGTGACGGGGGCTGCGGAATTCGTACGGGAAGCGGTTCGCAAACCTTATGTCATTTACGGGGAAGTCTACAGCCACAATGTTTATCCAACGGAGATTCCAGGCCTACAACGCGATGGCTTCCTGGAAGGAGGCGTTTGGACGAAGTACTTTGTGCGCCAGAATTTTTCATCACTCATCGCAGAAGATGCCACGATCGATGAGAACCGCATCCCTCAGTTGCCGCTTTCGGAGCAGCGAAAGCTTGGGTATGCCGTTTACCTCTACCACTGCGGAGCCTGTCACGATACAGTGGGGCACTCTGGATTGCAGGAGCTCTTGCGGGGTTGGCAGCCGGAGATGATCGATCAATTGATCGTC
>JACPAW010000017.1 GCA_016180605.1 Candidatus Omnitrophota bacterium
AAACGTTCGCGCGTCTGACGGATAAGATCCAGGTAGTAATCCAGCGGCAAACTCGGATTATGGCCTCCTTGCAACAAAACCGTGGTGGCTCCTAAATCCGCTGCTTGGCGGATTTTCTCCATCACCTGTTCCACGGTCAGCGTATAGCCGCCCTCCTGGCCTGGCTTTCTGTAAAAAGCGCAAAATATGCAGTCGGTGATGCACACATTCGTGTAGTTGGGGTTGGAATCAATGACAAAGGTGACTTGGCACTCCGGGTTTAAACGAAACCGCACCCGGTTGGCAAGCTGAGCCATTTCCAGAAGGTTCCCATGGCGCCATAACCATAAACCCTCTTCCCGGTTCAGACGTTTTTCCGAGAGGATCTTTTCTTCAATGACTTCTGAGCACGTTATAGTCATGGACCAATTCCGTAAATCGAGCCAGTCCCTCTTCTTCCGGCGCACTGAGCCGATAATGGAAGCCTTCCAGGTACTTCAAGAGTTCCCCGGCGGGTACCCCGAGCAATGGAGATTGCTCCTGTGCCATCTCTCCTAGTTGTTTCATATTAATACCCAAGGCTCTACTCAGCGCTCTTTCCATTTGGCGCTTGTCTTCCGATGGGACATCCTTTCGGATGGCCCAGACCGCGAATACAAATGGCAGGTGCTGCCAGAGCCACCACTCAAATGCTAAATCCACCTCAAAGGGATATAGGGTGTTCGCATGGCTGAAGCGCACCGCCTCATCCCCGATGAGCAAGAGAGCATCTGCATCCTCTTGAGTCCTATGGCCTTCGAGATAGGCCTGTGGCAGCACATGATAGCGTTGTTCCAGCAGCAGCCGCAGCAGCAAAACGGTCGTAGAGCTTTCTGCGCTGACTAGGATCTTCGCGCCATCGAGCTGCCGAATCGGCTTGCGGGAAAATAAAAGCGCGCTCCGCGAACGGCCTCGGACGGCAATACCGAATGGGCCCAGCCGCTCAAACGTATCCTGCAGCCTTAAATAGTCGGCCAGCGACAACAGCCCCCCGGCAACACTGCCTGAAGATGCCTGCCTTCCGAGTTCGCTGGGTACGTAATCAATCAAGGAATTCCCGTTACCCAGATCAAGACCTCGGTAAAGCGGAAGACTGTTAAGATACGGTATTCTCGCAATGAGCCTGCTCATCAAAAATGGACACCGTGTTGTAGAGTGCATCGCGCTCAACCGGAGTGCATCCAGATTGCCGAATCAGTTCTATCAAACGTCCCCGCGTGAGGTTTACTGGAGAAGAAGTATTCGCCGCGTGCATAATGCGCTCTTCTCCGATTGTGCCATCGATATCATCCGCCCCCCAGTGGACAGCCATTGAGACGGTTTCTTCTCCAATGGTGACCCAGTAAGCTTTGATGTGAGGCATGTTATCGAGCAGCAACCGTGCGATGGCGATGGTCTTGAGGTCTTCGATGGCTGAGGCTTGGCGGGATACGATTTTCGTGTTGCCAGGCTGGTATGCCAAGGGAATAAAACTCATGAAACCACGGGTTTCATCTTGAAGCTCGCGCAGCCTGAGCATATGCTCGACCCGTTCTTCATAAGTCTCCATATGGCCGTATAAAAGGGTTGAGTTCGTTGGAATTTGAAGCCGATGGGCGATGCGGTGGATCTCAAGCCAACGGGGGGCTCCAATCTTAAACGGAAACAGGGCCTTGCGGATGCGCTCTGAAAATACTTCAGCGCCTCCTCCTGGAAGCGCGGATAACCCTGCTTCTTTTAACTGCAGCAGCACTTCTTCTGCCGGCAGCCGGAATTTTTTCGAAAAATAGTCGATTTCAACCGCAGTCCAAGCCTTGATCTGAATTTGCGGGAAGTTCTGCTTAATGGCCCGGAACAGATCAAGGTAATAGCTCCATTTCCAATCCGGATGAAGTCCTCCGACAATGTGCACTTCGCGCAAATCGGCATGGCAGCGCGAGAGAATTTCCTCAATGGACATTTCATAGGCGTTAGGCTTACCCCGCTTCGTCGCAAAATCGCAGAACCGGCAGGAAAGAACGCAGATATTCGAGGGATTGATCTGGCAGTTGACGACGAAATGAACGCGATCTTGCCAACGGGATCGCTTGACTTCATCCGCCAGGCGGCCTAAGCCGACAATGTCATCGGTTTCAAACAGTGCCAAGGCCTCTTGGCGCGTGAGGCGCTGATCCGACTCAATTTTCGAGGTTATTTGTTCCAATATTGATGCCATCGCGTGTTGACCCATTGGGAAACACCAGGATCCATGACGACTGCTTCCGGATAACCGGTTTTGAATGTGGCGTCGATGCCAAGACACCCCCGGTACACCGGCCAGCTTCCATGAAGCTCGGCATTCTGGAAAACCACATCGCGCGCCGGATCAAAGCGGGTAAAAATACCCCACAACAAGCTTTCTTTGTCCTCCATATCCACATCGGGGCTGACTGCTGCTAGTAATTTCCATCGAGAAAAAGCCGGATCCTTGACAAGCTGCTCGACCACTTCCCTGCCTGAACCTTCCACTTGAATGGCTAAAAGAACTTCTTCCCAGCTTTTCACGCGGCGGATTCTAGGATGCAGGGATAGGACCCGGGCAACGTCTATTTTTGCGGCAGGCTTTTCTCCCTGACCCGAGCCATTCCGGGTGGCATCCAGGATCATCTTGCTGCCTAGATTCAGGGTAAAACTCGTAAAATCCAGGGTATCAAAAGGAACCCCTGGAAGCAAGAGAAAGTCCTCCTGAGGGTCAAAATGCTGCTGTAGCGCTTTCAACACCGCATTAAAATCTCTGGCATCCACATCCTCATCCACCAGAACCAGGCACTTGGTCAAGGACATCTGCCCTGTTCCTAAGAGCCCCAAGGCTGTCTTCATCGCTTCTTTTCCAAAACGCTCCGCTACGGATGCCACGGCGAGGCTGTGGAATCCTGCTTCATAATAAGCCCAAAGATCCCGGATTTCCGGGTGAATGAGCCGAATCATGGGAAGCAGCATTTCTTGGACGGCGTTTCCCAGATAGCGGTCTTCCTGGGGCGGCTTTCCTACGACAGCAGCCAGATAGATCGGATGCTTGCGCCGTGTAACGGTCTGTAACCACAAAACCGGAAAGGGCGCTGGATGCGAATAGTGCCCGAAGTGATCGCCGAAAGGACCCTCGGGTAAACGCTCATCGGGAGCAACGAAACCTTCCAAAACGATCTCCGCATCCGCCGGCGAAACGGTCAGCTTGGTCTTTCCAAGAACCAGCGGAATGGACTTTCCACGCAGGAATCCGGCAAATGCGATTTCATCGATGCCCTCTGGAAGCGGCGAAACCGATGCCAAATAAAGAAGAGGATCTCCTCCGATGATCACAGAAACAGCGAGTGCTTTTTCTTGTTTCTGTGCTTTCCAATAATGGAAGCCGCCCCCTTTCTGGATTTGCCAGTGCATCAGGACTTGGTCGGGTCCTACCACTTGCATGCGGTAGATACCCAGATTGCGGACATCCGTTTCCGGGTCATGGGTTAAAACCATCCCGCAGGTAATGAAACGGCCGGCATCTTTGGGCCAACATTTTAAAACGGGAAACCGTGAAAGATCGGGGGCTTCTTCCACTTCTTGGCAAACTCCATGACGCAAGCGCTTGGGCCCCATCGCCAAAACACGGCCCAAGGTCCGCCATTCCCCGATCAAGCGCTTGGGCCGAGGCGGCATCGCCGCCTCCATCAAGCGCTTCAGCTGCCTGCCTACTTCTTCCGGATGCCTTCCCAAAGCCAGTTCGATGCGCCGCTGGCTGCCTAAAAGATTAATCGCCAATGGAAATTCCGAGCCTTTGACGCGTTCGAACAAAAGTGCCGGTCCTTTTTCCTTCACTACCCGTGTGGCAATCTCGGTGATTTCCAGCTCCGGGTCCACTTCAACGGAAACGCGCGCCAGTTGTCCTTCGCGGTCAAGTTGGGAGAGAAAAGACTGCAGGTCAGGCATGGAAGGCAGCACACAGCAGACAGCAGACAGCACACAGCAGACAGCACACAGCAATCAGAATGGGACACGCAAGTGATGCGAAACTTTTGGGACATGGGACGTGGGCCGTGGGACATGTTCGTGGTGTTCTTGTCCCATGTCTCATGGCCCATGTCCCAAAAGAGTGGTTCTTGAACTCTGTTATTTTGCCATCTCTGTATGCTGTGTGCTGATTGCTGTTTGCTGATTTTTTCATTCCAACGCTTCAGGTTTCCAGGCATACTCGGTTCGGAATCCGAGCTCACCGATTACTTTATCGACGAATTGCTCGGTAAGCTCCTGGAGGGTCTTAGGATTGTGGTAGAAAGGCGGTGAAAGCGGCATGATGAGAACACCCATTTGGGATAGCTTATGCGCCTGCTCCAGGGAAAGGGTTGAAAGAGGGGATTCGCGAAGGACGAGAATGATCTTACGTCGCTCCTTTAACGCCACCTGTGCGGCACGCGTTAAGAGGGTATCCCCCAGCCCACAGGCGATCTTTGCCATGGTTGAGATAGAGCATGGAAGAATGACCAGCGCATCAAACGGTGGCAGCCCTGAAGCAAAAGGGGCCGTCATATCTTCGTCGCTGAATGATTTTTTAACGTGCTCTGCCAAATGGTGCTCTGTCAAACCCGTTTCCTCTTTGAGGACATAGCGGCCCCATTTGGTAAGAATCAGGTATTTCTCCGCCTGGCAGCGGCGTAGAAACTCAACACCGAAAACCGACCCCGAAGCTCCCGTAATACCAACGATAAGGCGCATCAATATAGGTACAAGGTGCAAGGTACAAGGTTCAAGTAGGGAGGCATTCCTAATACGATAGCCCCGCGGCCTTGATTTGGCCTGTTAGGCCAAATCAGCGGGGGTACCGCCTCAACTCGACTAGGGTGGCACATTTGGAACGCCTCCTACCCTTCCAACGATGACAAATCCTAACACAAGAAAGCCCAGGACCCCGTTAAGTTGAAAGAACGCAAATATGGGATTGCGGGAGGCAACGGCATGCTGCCAAATAAAGATCCCGCCGATTGCGACCAACCATAACAGCGCTGCGGCATTCCCCAACTGACCACGCCAGAGAACCAGCAGCGCAATAAATGCTAGCCCATGCAAGGCTGCTGCCATTTGCAGGGCGCGGTGCTTGCCTATCCAGGCAGGCAGCGAATGCAATCCTTGCTCGCGGTCAAAACGCTCGTCCATCGTCGCATAGATGATGTCAAAACCAGCAACCCATAGAATGGAAAAAAACCACAGCCACGCTACTTCCCCGATTGATTGCAACGATTGCGACGTCGCCAGCCAGCCGCCAAGCGGAGTCATGGACCACGCCAGCCCAAGGCCCAAATGCGCCAGCGTCGTCCAACGCTTTAAGTAGGGATACACCACAAAGAGCGCAACCGGAATCGGAGATAACCAAAGACAAATCGGTGCAATCTTCCATGCGGCAAAGCCGTAAATACAGCCGGCGACCAAAACAATCGCCCCTGCTTCTTTAAGGGTCATCACGCCGCTGGGAAGCTCCCGGTCTTTGGTGCGGGGATTTTTAGCATCGATTGTGGCATCGATCATCCTATTGAGTCCCATCGCCATGATACGAGCACCCATAGCTGCTAGGATGATCCATCCCGCTAATTCCAGCGTCAGCCTTCCTTTGCCAAGTAATGCCCCCGCAAAAATCAAAGGAAGCGAGAATAGGGTATGTTCCAGCTTGACAAAGCGGACGTAGTGGCAAATCTGCGGCATCAGAACAAAAACGGCAAAACAAAGGGGGCTGCGGCTTTGGCCGCATCGACTCCGAAGGCAGCCACTTCCCAGGCTCCACCTAACACCAGGCCAACTCCGCTTACCGTTCCATTGACAGCGCCTAAAACGGTTCCTACGATCGGCGGGCCGCTCACAGTACCCACGAGTGTGGAAAGCGGAACCTGGAGTACCCCGGCTACCATTTTGAACAAACCGCGAATCGGGTTCGCTTCAGCCACTGGGACTATTAGAAATGACGCGGCTGAAAATACCGCCAAAGCCAAACGCCCAGGTTTCATCGCCTGCGTTTTGTTCCGAACGGATCGAATGCTTCTGCCATCTCCACCACACCCCCTACTGTAGTTTGGACGGCACGGGAAGCACCCGCAAGCAACCCAACGGCTGTACCCACAACAGGCGGGCCGCTCAGTGTGGCATCGAGGACCGTTTTTGGAAGCTCAAAGACGATACCGCCCAAAACCTGGCCAAGTCCATGCATGAAGCTCGGCTCCTTGCGCGTTTCGGCAGCAACGGGCGAAGCGAAAACTAACATACCGAAGATAGTAGATAGCAGATACGTCCCTCTCAAAAGGTTTTGTTCCGAGTTTCGCGTTCCGTGTTCCGTGTTGAACCCGAAACACGAAACACGGAACCCGGAACGGCAGTTAGGATCAGCCGCCATAATGCCAGCCCGTATCCATGAGTGTTAACGCCGGTTCATCCCGATGAACGCCCGCTTCAACTACCTCGGCAATGATAACCGCATGGTCGCCCTGCTCATTGGCAATCTCTCGGATTTCGCATTCGATGAAGGCAATTGCCTCCTCTAAAATGGGAGATCCGGTGATTCCTAATTTGTGCGGGATTCCTTGCAACTTCTCTCCTACCACGCTAGCGGGTTTGACGAAGTGCTCGGCGATCGATTTCTGATTCTTACCAAGAAAATTAACGGAAAATACTTTTCCCTCTTGCATCATGGTAAAAGTATGAGAGTCTTTTCGCACCCCCAATGCCACCAAAGGCGGAGTGAAAGAGACCTGGGTAAGCCACGTTGCCGTGAATGCATTCAGTTGCGAATGACCCTTAAGACCGACCACATAAACCCCGTGCGGCATCTTTCTGAGGGCGATCTTCTTCGCTTGCAAATCCATCCAAGCTCCTCCTAAATGGAACCACCAATACATCTTAACATTCTTGGAGGTTCCATTTACCCCGAGCAAGCGAAGCGCGTCGAGGGGTACCCTTCGACTTCGCTCAGGGTAAATGCGCCCCACATGTTAAGATTCAATCTTTGGCACATTTAGTGCAGGTGGGTTGCCAAAAAATTAAGGCTGCGCTGCCAAGCTTCCTTGGCTTCTTCACGGCCGTAGACATCCGGCCGTGTGTCGTTGAAGAAGGCATGCTGCGCGTTGGGGTACGTCACGACTTCCCCCGGCTTTCCGTACTGAGCCAATCCTTGGCGGAGCCGTTCCACTTCTTGCTGGGTGACCCACCCGTCTTTAGCTCCACAGTGATACAGAATGGGACAGAGCAGATAATTCAATGTCTCGATAGGAGGAACTTTGCCGTAAAAGATGACCGCTACTTTCAAGTCTGAGTTGTGGGCTGTTTGGGTCAGAGCCAAAGTGCCTCCCATGGAGAATCCTAGGATGCCCATTCGCAGCGGATCCACGAATGGCTGCTGTTTTAAAAAGCGGGTGGCGGCGTTTAAGTCGCGCAGGGCAGCTTGAGCCGAAAGCGACTCCATGAGTTTTCCTGCTTCCTGGGCATCTGTGGTCACCTGGTTACCCATACGGGAATACAAATCCGGAGCGAGTGTTACATAACCTTCGCCAGCAAACCGTCGCGACACATCGCGGATGTGATCGTTCAGCCCCCACCACTCATGGACCACCACGATGGCAGCGCACGGTTTCGCCTGTTGGGCCGGATGCGCCAAAAAAGCCTTCATGGCAAAGCCGTCGCTTTGAAATGAGACGGTTTCGCTGGCAACCGGCTGCATCTTTCAAGCTCCAAGCCCTTTGAGAATATCCGCGAATGGCTTGGCCACACAGCTAAAAATCGGCGTATCGCGAAGGGTATAGGCACTGCCTTTGGATTCGCGCAGTTCCATCACTAGGTCTAAGAAATCCTGCGGTTTATCCGTCTCAAAGGCAACGATAAATTCCTGATCATCCAGCCCGAAGGAATAGGTGGTGTGCAAACGCACCGAAGGATATTTGTTTCCAATACGGATGTGTTCATCCATGATGGTTTGGCGCTCTTCAAACGGAATGGCATACCACGCGCGCGTCTTCACGAAGGGATAAACAAAAAGGTACTTCGACTTTGCGGGGGTAATAAAACGCCTGCGGTCTTGGTGATCAGGGTCGAGCTTATCCACATAGGTGGAGCGTTTGGTCATGGATAGATACGTGTAGGGCGTCGTCAGGTAGCCTCCCATCGCCGTTTGTTGTATAGCCTCAGCCATTTCCAGAAGTTCTTCTAGTGTCCTTCCTACCCGCCAAACCATAAAATCTACATCGGCCTTAAGACCGGCCATGGAATAGGTCAAAACCATCAGCCGCTTGCTGGAAGCGTTGATGATGCTCAGCAATTCGTTTCCCTGCTTCTTGCGAGCTGCTGAAGGAAGTCTCCGCCATGCCGGATCCACCCGATAGAAGAGGAAACTCACCAACTGCCTGGCATCGGAGGGTATTTGAGTCGTTTGTGGTTGATCGTTTTCCTTGTCTAAGCGTTTATAGGAACATGGTCTTGCGAACTTCCTTGCGCGCTTCCTTAAACAAACCATGGTCCGATGTCACAAATAGGTCGGCTTCCGAGAGAATCCCTGAAGCAAGCTGAATCGCATCCAGAGTGGAAAGCGGATACTGATACACAAGTTTGGTCGCTTCCTTTTCCAAGGTCTCACTCCAAATCACGCGGTGGAAACTTTGAAAATCCTTTTCCGTCTCTGATCTAAGCCGTGTCGCTTGCTCGGGTGTCAACGATCTTTCACGAAGACGTCTGCCTATGACGGCATTCATCTCAATTCGGGTGATCGGCGAAACGGCAATCTCCGTCGCGTCTTGGAGCAGACGGTCGAATTCGGTCGAACCGCGTTCTTCGACATACCTCTTGAAGAGCGAAGAAGTATCGACAAACGCTCTCATCGCTCCTCAGCTCTTAAGCGAACCGTTGTTTCGGATAAAGGCTCTCCTGCTACGCGGATTTTTTTAACCGGCCGCTTCCAGCTCGGAGAAACCAAATGTTCGTTATGAGGGATAAGATCCGCTACCGGTAAACGCCTTTCCATTACTACAATGCGTTCTCCTCGTTTCACGATTTTGAGATAACTCGCAAAATGATGCGTTAAGTCTCGGATATTCACTGTTTTCATA
>JACPAW010000018.1 GCA_016180605.1 Candidatus Omnitrophota bacterium
AAATACCGCTCATGGAAGCGGTTAAACCGCCCATCCTGATTCATCGGGGTGGGCAATTTTTTTGAGAATAAAATAGATGCTAAAACGCGCTTACTTAACCGTAGAAGAAGTGGCCGTCCAGTTCGGGGTCACGGCGACTACCGTTTATCGCTTAGTCCAGCAAGGGACATTGCCAGGTTTTAAGGTAGGCAATCAGTGGCGCTTTAGTCCCTCGATGCTAGAGCGCTGGGTAACAGACCAAGTAGGCGGAAAGCATGCGGACAATGGTGCATAGGGCAAAGCTTTCCATGAGTGAGGAAGTGAAACACCTTACGGTGCTCATCGTTGAGAACCAGGATGAGGATCGTAAGGTGATAGAGAAAATTTTGCGCCATCCATCCAAGCGATGCTTCGAATGGTCGGTGGCCTCCACTCTCCAGCAAGCCCTGGAGTTGCTTTCGAAACAGCGCTTCGATGCCCTACTCCTGAATCTTGGACTGGAAGGCAAGCCTTCCTTGGAGATATTTGCCCGCGTGGCCCTTCATAGCCAGAATACTCCCGTTGTGGTCATGACCGCTGCCCAGAATGAAGCGGTGGCGCAAGAAGCCGTGGAGCATGGAGCGAGCGATTATGTGCTGAAGGACCATCTGGATGGAATGCTGCTGCCACGCGTCATTCGATATGCCATTGAGCGTGAGCAAAAGGATGAAGAGCGCCGGCGGGTTCATGATGAGACAACCCAACTGCTTGCTTCCATTACGTCGATTCTAATCGGTGTCGGTCCAAACGAGCGGATTATGCAGTGGAATTCAGCGGCAGAGGCTACCTTTGGGCTGCCCGCCAAAAAGGTGCTCGGCCAGCCTCTGTCTTCATGCGGCATTGCCTGGGACACGAAACGCGTCTTGGAAGGGTTGGCGACCTGCAGAGCGCAAGAGCGTCCTTGCCGCGTGGATGATGTGGTATTCACGCGTCCGGATGGTTCCAATGGAATTCTGGGGATTACGATCAACCCCATGATGAGCGAAGCCAAAGAACAGGTGGGTTTTCTTATTCTCGGGGCTGACATTACCCAGCGGCGAAAGGCAGAGCAAGCGTTGCACTCTGCTAATAAACGGTTGGAAGAACTAAACGATTTGAAAGATGATCTGATTGCAAAAGTAAGCCATGAGTTGCGCACTCCGTTGACTTCCATCAAGGAAGGTCTGAGCCTGCTTTTGGATAACGTATTGGGTCAGACGACGGCCGAACAGCAGGATTTCCTGAAAACGATGGATCAGGATGTGAACCGTTTGGTGGAATTCGTCAATGTCATGCTGGATATTTCGAAGATCGAAGCCGGGCGCATGCGACTGCAGCGCCAGAGTGTCGATCCGCGCCTGCTGATTGAGTCTCTGGTTGCTTCTTACCAGCCCCTGATTGGCCGCCGCAAGGTTTGCATCGATGGGGATGAAGCGGCTGCTGTTCTAATCGATGCGGAACGTATCCGCCAGGTGCTGACCAATCTGCTTTCCAATGCTCTGAAACACACCCAAGAAGAAGGCAGCATTTATTTCCATTTGAAGCGTGCGGATGGGATGTTGGGAGTGGCTGTTGAGGACAATGGTCCAGGGATTGCTCCTGAAGATTTGCCGCAGTTGTTCCAAAAATTTTCGCAGCTGGGTCAACCCTCCACAGGCGGTTCTCGCGGGACCGGCCTGGGCCTGGTATTGTGCCGTGAGCTCGTGGAGTTACATGGGGGACGGATCGAGGTCGTTTCAGAGGTCGGCCGCGGCAGCACCTTCACCGTCTGGCTTCCTCTTTACTCGGATGACTTGGCACTCATTGAGAACTTTAAAGAATTGCGCTCCATGGCTCCGGGTGATAAAGGAGACCAAGTGGGGCTTGTGGCCATCAAAGCGGCTCGCTTGGTTGAGGGGCTAACTCCCCAGGAGTGCTCGCAGGCATTAGGACAACTGGTGGATGAAGTGCGCCGCTATGTGCACCGCGGTGATATTGTCATGAGCGTTGCCCCGCATTGGGTGGTGGTGCTGGCCCTTGGAGATGAAAGCGGTGCCAAGGCGATTGTCAAGCGCTTGCAGGCAATGCTTGCGGAAAGCCATCGTTACGGTTTTGGAATGGCGTGTTACCCGGTGGATGGAACAGGGGCTACGGCAATCTTCAGTCGGGCGAAAGAACGAGGAGAGAAGAATTCCAATGGTTGAGAAAAAACGCATTCTTTTGGTGGATGATGAGCCCAGCATTGTCAAGATGGTCAGCAAGCGCCTGGAAGTAGAGGGATTTGAAGTCCTGACCGCGTATGATGGGCATGCCGGTTTATTGGCAGCACAGTCTCAGCAACCCGATCTGATTATTCTGGATCTGATGCTTCCTAAGATGAACGGCTACGAAGTCTGCCGGCTGCTGAAATTCGACCAGAAATCCCAACACATTCCCATCATCCTCTTTACCGCCCGCGCCCAGGAAAAAGACGAGCAGCTCGGCAATGAGTGTGGCGCGGATGCCTACGTCCGCAAACCGTTTAAGTCAGAGGAGCTTCTTGGGAAAGTCCGTAGTCTTCTGCCTTCTTCAGCGACACCCGAGGTTTCGCATGGCGCATGAGATGGCGCATTCCAGTTCGAACTGGCCCTCGCTGGCCCTGCGCAAGGGCCTTTTGACGGAGTCGGATCTGGCTGCGGCAGAGGCAACAGCTTCTAAAACAGGGCGCGACTTAGCGGAAGTGCTCCTACAGTCAGGCAAGCTGACAGAAGAGGATTTGGGCCATTTAAAAGCCAAAATAGCCGGCCTTGTTTTCATGGATGTGCTGGATTACCAGGTGGATCCTAAAGCGTTAGAACTTGTTCCTGAAGCGGTCGCACGCAAACATACGATCTTGCCTCTTTATGGGGTGGGCCAGTCGTTGACGGTTGCGATTACGGATCCTTGGAACGCGATGGCGCTCGATGAGGTGCGGCTTAGCGCCAAAGTTCCCATCGTCCGACCGGTTGTGGCAACGAGCAGCGGTATCCGAAAAGCCATCGACCGCCATTATGGTCACAAGGTAATGACCGATGCAGCCAAGAATGCCGATCCTGCAACGTCCGTGGCAGCGACGTCAGCATTGCCTAAGGCTGCCGCTGTCAGTCCCGCCGCAGACGGTTCGCTGTCTGAGGTTCCCGTTGCCAAACTGGTAGATGCGTTATTCGCCGAAGCGCTTGAGGCAAGGGCATCGGACATTCATCTGGAACCCGAACAAGATCGCTTACGGATTCGTTTCCGGATCGACGGATTGCTTCAGGAAACTAAGGTGCTACCCATCCATCTCCACGATGGCATTGCTTCCCGCATCAAGCTGATGGCTAAACTAGACATCACCGAACACCGCCTGCCGCAGGATGGACATGTGGCGTTTGTCTGGCAAGAGCACCCCATCGACTTGAGGATTTCGACGTATCCGACGATTTCCGGAGAGAACATCGTCATCCGTCTGATGGACAGAGACCGCACTCAGTTGCGGCTGGAAGATTTGGGATTTTCTCATAAGACGCTGGACCGATTTGAGAAATTGGTCAAGAGGCCCAATGGGATCCTGTTGGTTACCGGGCCGACAGGATCCGGGAAAACCACGACACTCTATGCCGCTTTATCGCGGATTAACTCGGTGGAATACAACATCATGACGATTGAAGACCCGGTGGAATATTATCTGCCGATGATTCGGCAGACTCAGGTGAACTTAAAAGCAGGGGTTACCTTTGCCGTTGGGCTGCGTTCTCTTTTACGCCAAGATCCCGATGTGATCATGGTCGGCGAGATCCGCGATAAGGAAACGGCGGAAATCGCCATTCATTCGGCTTTGACGGGGCATTTGGTTCTTTCCACCCTGCACACCAATGATGCGGTAGGGGCTGCCGCACGCCTTGCCGATATGGGAGTTGAGCCTTACTTGTTATCCAGCACCTTATTGGGAGTAGTCGCACAGCGTCTGGTGCGCCGCGTTTGTTCCCACTGCAAAGAATCCGTCTCCATTCTCGATGCGATCCGACAGCGGTATCCCCAATTGACTCAATTGAGCCGCGGAAAAGGTTGCCGCTTCTGCCACAAGACCGGTTTTCTTGGCCGTGTGGCTGTTTGCGAGCTTTTTAACGTAGACGAAGCCGAAAGAAGCCTCATTGCCAAACGGGTCAGCTCTGAAGAGCTGGCAAAGCAGGCGAAAATCGCTGGAATGCAGACGATGTACCAGGATGGATTGCGTAAAGTCCAGGAAGGACTGATTACTTTGGAGGAACTGGAGCGCCTCATTGCTCCAGATGTGAGCTGAAAGCATGATTTCACTGGCTTCTTTTAACAGAAAGCAGCGGGTTAGCCTGGAAGAGCGCTATCTTTTAGTGCGGCAGCTTGCCGTTCTTCAAAGGGCAGGGGTTCCTCTTTTATCCAGCCTTCATGCGCTTCGGGAGCAGGTATCCGCCAGCGCGTTGGAACTCGTATTAGCCCAAGTGTGCCAGGATTTGGCAGACGGCAAGACGTTTTCCCAGGCTTTGGCCAGGCACCCAGCGACATTCAACGCGGTTTTTCTAGGGTTGATCCGAGTAGGAGAAGCAGGCGGATTGCTGGAGGAAGTACTCAAGCAGCTGAGCCAGCTTCTGGAGTGGGAAATCGACTTGCGGAACCGGTTGCGAGAAGCGTTGCAATATCCGCTGATTGTTTTACTGACTTTGTCATTGGCTTTGACGATTCTTTTGGTTTTTGTGCTGCCGCGGTTTGCCGAAATGTTCCGCTCATTTAAGATTGAGTTGCCGCTTCAAACGCGCCTTCTCATTGCGCTAGGCGGTTTTGTTTCAAAATACGGGTGGCTGTGTGTGTTGCTTCTCATTGCTGCCATCATTGGAATCTGGCGCTATATCCGGACGGAGTCCGGGCGCCTTCGCTGGCATACTTGGAAACTCAAGCTTCCCATATTAGGGCCTGTGTTTATGCAGATTGCCATCTCTCGTTTCGCGCGCATTACCGCATCGCTTAATCATAGCGGAGTTCCGATTTTGGAAACGCTTGCATTGACAAGCGAAAGCGTGAATAATAAGGCAATCGGCAAAACGCTCAATCGCGTTTGTGCCAAGGTTCAAGGGGGAGCGACACTCGCCGGCGCCTTGAAGACCGAGCCTTTATTCTCGGCCGTGGTCGTTCAGATGGTTTCAACCGGTGAAGAAACAGGCCGGGTGGATGAGCTTCTTCAGAGTTTGTCGGAGTACTACGATCAACAAGTCGCCTACGCTGTCCGTAAATTGGTCACCTACCTGGAACCTCTCCTCCTATTGTTTGTCGGTGCTGGAGTTCTCGTGATGGCAAGCGCTGTCTTTGTGCCTATGTGGGATCTGGTCAAGATCTTCAAACACTAACTTGGAGGTGCGCATGAGAGGATCAAGGCGAGCGTTCACGTTGGTTGAGTTGGTGATTGTCATTGCGATTGTGGGAATTCTTGCTGCAATTGCCATTCCGCGATTTATCGACATTCGCTCGGAAGCCTATATTTCCCAACGAGACGGAATTGTGGGTGCCGTGCGTGCGGGCATTTTGACAACCGCGTCTAAAAACCAGGTAGCTGGCGGCTCCGGCACCTTTCCTCCGAATCTCGAGGCCACATGGAACGGCATTGTAGGTGGAACGCTGTCTGCCGATGGTACGGTGTGCGACACAGCTACTCCTTGCTTCGAGCTGACTGTTCCAGGCGGCTACGCCGATACGAATTGGACGCAGACGACTTCATCCACCTATACCTTTACAGCACCTGTGGGCAGTGGCACACGAACTTACACCTACAGTTCGGCAAACGGTACCTTCCAGTAATCGAGCGCTAACGGAAAGCGTTAAGTTTGTGACAGCGCCCTCTGTGCGCAGGCGGTTTCATTCTGCAGAGGGCTTTCTTCTCATCGGCCTCATCTTGCTTTTGAGTGCGGTCATGCTCGCTTTTGGGGGGCTGGTGCCCTTTCTTGGCGAGCAGCTTCGCACGACCTCCCTGCGTCAAAACCAGACCAAAGCCCTCTACCTTGCCCAGTCCGGCATCATGCAAGCGATCTATGATTTTCGATTTGACGGACCGGGAGGTATCGATGACAACGATATTCGTTTAGGTGAGTACGCCGTCCCCTCGGATCTTGGAGCTCCAGGCACTGCCGATGATGATGTTTTTATTCTCGGAGGAGAAGCGGCCGATTTTTTGCTGGCGGCGATGATCCCGGCGACGTTTAGCACGAATTCTGCAGGGGGGGCTTGTGGGGGAAGCCAGCGGCATCGTTTACAGAATTGGGCGCTGCGGAATGTCTTGCAAACGAATACTCTTCCTACTGGAATGCTCATGCGTTTCTCGCAAGTCGCGGTGAGCTGGGAACCGGCACTGCCCGGAGAAGGATTGATTCGTCTTGACTTCAACGGTACGGGTGCGGATTGGATTTCTCCTGGTTGTGCACCCGTTCCTTCCGGTTCGCCTCCCATCTCCATTCCTGCGCAGACCATTCCCAGCAGTACCATTTGGGGACAGAATCGTATGTGGTTTGCAACGACTAATATGGGTAGTAAAGATTGGATTGAGATCGCGTTTTTCATGAGCGATGGATCGATCCGGAGAGCCCGGTATGTGCCGGATCCCCGCACGGCTTCCTCAGCGAGTTTTACGATCAAGGCGGTTGGGGAAGTGCGCCGTGGGGCATTTCCTTTCACCACTTGGCGGAGACTACAAGCGGAGTATCGTTTGAACGATAACGATACCAATGTGAACAACTTGCAGGAAATCGGCAACATCACGACGGATACTGCTTTGCAGCTTAACCCAGCAGCGCCTGCAGCTAATCAGCGGCCTGGCCTTCAGGAGCTGAGTCAGCGTCAACCATAAAATAGTGAAGAGTGGTCAGTGATGAGTGGTGAGTGAAAATGCGTCATGGTTTAACGCTGATTGAAATTATCGTGACCATCAGCCTTCTGGCAATCATCGCGGTTCCGGCATCGCTGCTTCTAAGCGAGCCGATGCGGGCGGCTATCTCGTTCCGAGAGTCTACTGTAGCCATGGGCTTAGCCCGCTCAGAGCTTGAGCAGCTCGATGCGCTCAACGATTTCTGCCACGCGGATTTGGCACTCACCAGTGCCTCGGGGATCACGGTCGATCCTTACCAAGGTTTTCCTTATGCGCTGACACGGATCGTGTCGTGCCAGACAGGAGACTGTTCCTCGAACTGCAATGCTCCCAACAACAATAGAAACGGGATTAAGCGTATTGAAATCCGTGTTTCACGCAGCGGCTCATCCGACGTCCTCGCGCGGCTGACGAACTACCGGACAAAGTATGTCCTCTTTGGCCCATAACGATCGTAAGATTCCTGTTGGCTCAAGGTTCAAGGTGCAAGGTTCAAGGGAAGAACACCTAAGCCTTCAGCCTCTAGCCCCCAGCCCCCAGCCCCCAGCCCCCAGCCAGATGGGTTTTACTCTCGTTGAACTGGTGCTGGTTTTGACGATTGGCGGGATCATGGCGCTGACGGCACCGACTCTGTTTTTTAGAGGAGTGACGGCGATGGTGTTTCTGCCTCGGGCGGCAGTGACCAACCATGTGACCCAAGAGCTTTTAACTCAATTGCTAGAGGGCGGCTGGTCCACTCTTGCCGGCCAAACCACGATCCAAGGCCTTCGTTTCGCGGTACGGAAAAGCAATACCGAGCCTGCCATCTGGTTGGCGGAACCGAATCGTATCGGGTTTCAGACAGCCCAGGGAGAGTCCGTATTGCTTCGCTTGGATGGAGAAACCATCAAACGCAGCGTAGCGAATCCTTCGTGCACTCCAGTGCTCGCTACGGAAGAAATCCTGCCGTATCATTCGGCTTCCGATAACGTGCGAATTCTTACTACCGGATTGTTATTTCGGTACTATAATCAGGCGGGGGTAGAAATTTTTCCGGTTTGTCCTCCGAGTCCGATTATTCGGCGGATCGACATGGCTTTCATCGCACAGACGGGAAGCGGCAACCCGGATGAAGGGCATACAAATGAGCCGATGGCATCCTCTATTGCGATTCGCATTCCGTAGAGCAGACTTTCGATATTAGACACAAGATACACGATGCACGACACACGACTCCCCAGCCCGCCTCTCACAACAGCCGGGGCGGGCACGACACACGAGAAATTACGTGAGTCGTGGATCGTGAATCGTGAGTCAAATCTGTCTCTGGTGTCTGAAGTCTGAAATCAATGGCACTCTTACAACAGCCACTCCAAATAGGACTTGAGCTTGGCGACCATACCCTGAAGCTGGTCTGGGCGGCCAAAACGCCTGGGGGCCGTATGGCGTGGGGTTTGCGCAAGCAGCAACGGCGCCATCCTGCAACGAAAGATTCGAAGAATGAGCCCTTCGACTCGGCGTTGCCTCGCTCAGGGCGAGTCCTGAGCTTGTCGAAGGATGAGTTGTTGGAGGATATCAAAGCCCAGCTTCCGGCATTATTTCCATTTGATGTGCAGCGGGCACAGATTCGGCATGTCGTTCAACAGCGGCAAAAATCCGAAGACCAGCTTCATTGCACCCTATCCGTTGTTGCCTGCGAAGGGGAGGCATTGCAGTCAGAGCTGGAAGTGCTCTGGCAAGCGGGTTGGGTTCCAGCGAGTGTGGTTCCGAGTGCCGTGGCATTAGCAGCCTTAGTCTTAAACCAGAATCAGGCTCTGGCTTCCGAAAGCAGCGTCTTATTGCTTGATTTTGGAGCGCGACGATCCACCATGGGGCTTCTGATCCATGGGCAGCTTTTGTTTGCGCGCGAAGTGTCCATCGGCTCGAATGATCTGACGGAAGCCTTGATGTCGGAAGTCGTCGTCGGAGAAAAGACCTTGCGGCTTTCCTGGCAAGAGGCTGAAGCGATCAAATGCCAGAGAGGTCTTGCTGCCTTGGACCCTTCTGGCTTTGATGCCGAAGCATTGCCGGTTGCCATGTATGAGGCGATGGTCCAGCCGATTTTGGAAGAATGGCTGGGTGAAATTCAAAGAACCGTGGCCTTTGGGCTTAAGGTGCCGATGGGATCACCCCCAACCCTGCAGCGGATCATGCTCTCAGGTGGAGCTTCTCAATTACCCGGACTCGATGCCTGGCTCTCACGCCAGATGAATTTACCCGTTTCGCGTTTAACCGTTCAGCCACTCTTAGGGGATGGCGGTCCCGAATATGCGGTACCCTGCGGCTTGCTCTTATCCCAAGAAAGGATTGGGCTGCCTGGTCTTGCGGTGAACTTGCTGCCGGAAAAGTCTCGGTGGATTCGCCGTCTGGTAGCGATGGAACGCCTGGCGATTCTGGTTCTCTTAGTCTTATTCATGCTGGTTGGAATTGGAATTCTTTCGACTCATTTGCGGCTTAAGCCGCTTTCCAGCCAGCTCGCGAAAGTGGAGCACCGCGCCCAAGAATTGACAGGAGTTACTCAGCTTGCCCAGTCCTTGGAGGTATACAGTGGATTTCTGGATTCGGTGACTGGGGCAAATGCCCCTGTTTCTTGGCTGCAGTCCCTCAGCCAGGGATTTCCGGATCCGGTACGCTTGACTCAGCTTTCTTTGGATGAACCCGCTGCCGTGAAAATGACAGGAGAGGTGGAAGCACGCGACCAAGCCCCCGAGGCCTATGTCTCTGAGCTGATCATGTGGTTGACTCAGAAACGGTTGTGCAAGACGGTTCATTTGGAATCCAGCCAGCGCAACACCGTCGATGCCAGTCTCGTGAATTTTCAACTGACATGCCAGCGTTGATAGATCCAAGAGTTTCCTATGGGGCTACGGCTACGATTCTTGGCGCCATCATCCTCTATGCCTGGCAGTTTCCCTATGGATCGCTTCAAACCCAGCTTCATAAAACGCGTCAGAAGTTAGCAGCGCAACGCCAGCAGGTAGAGCAGATTGAAACTATATTGCTTGCTGCAGGTGGGGAACAAGCGTGGCTTGCAGCTAAGCAAGAGGATCTGGGAGAGTTACGGAGGCGCATCCCAGAACGGGAGAGACTCCCTCAATTGCTGGATTTGCTCATTGAGCGGGTTCATGGAGCAGGCTTGAATGTGGTCAATGTGACACAGGGAAATGCAGAGCCTGCTTTGGATGCCAGCGGGAAAGCCATCTTTATTGAAGAGGCTCCATGCCTGGCCCTTCCTGTCACCTTGACCTTGCAGGGCCGCTATCGGCAGATGGTCAGTTTCTTGGAAAACTTGCGCAGTGCCGAGTTTCTCGGATTGGCCACTATCCGAGCGATCCAATTGGAGGCAAAGAGCCATGACCAGCCAACGCTCCATGCGGCAATCCGGTTGGTTCTCTATATTACGGGTAGTTAGAAATCATCACGAGAGTTTTGGGCGGGTCCTGTCACGGCGGACCCTTCGCCTATCCTCGCCCGGCGACTATCGCGCCGGTTCTGCGGGCGGGCGAAGGGAACCCCCGCCGTGCCACCCGCCTGCAGCTATGGTTATGTTGATTTCTTTGTGGGGGGTGTTCGGCTGGCTGGCAAGTGAAGGGAGGGCGGCTGAGGAGTTGCGTGATCCCTTCGTGTTTGGGCCTCGGCGGGAGGCGGCTGCTCAAGAAGGTTCCTTGGGAGTCATCAGCGGAATTATTTGGGATGAGTCTAGCCCCCTTGTGATGATTAACGGAGAACTCGTGGGGATCGGCCAGGCTGTCGGCAGCTGGAAGATTATCGCCATTGGCCCGGACACGGTTACCCTGCAGAATAGCAAGCGCAAGATCAACTTAGCTTCCGGAAGTAGCATTCCTACCGAGTAATCTTCAGCACACAGCATCCAGCACTCAGCAATCAGAAAATGACCAATTATCGATTACCCATTACAGCTGTTGTGAGTGGTAATTGGTAACCGGTAATTATTTTCTGTGTGCTGTTTGCTGGGTGCTGTTTGCTGGGTGCTGATTGCTGTATGCTAGCTCTCCATTGACATCCCCAACTCCAATCAGGTATTCTTTAATCAGAATTAGTCAAGTTTGGTGCAAGACAAGGGGGTGGGGCAAAGATGTCCGAGAAGGCCTACCTGTCCATTGAAGAGGTGGCCGCTCGATTTGGAATCACTCCAACGACCGTGTATCGACTGGCCCAGCGGGGGTCATTGCCAGGCTTTAAAATTGGCGGCCAATGGCGGTTTGATTTAAACATGTTGGAAACCTGGGTGTCGAGCCAGGTTACCCAACGGCGTAGCCGGAGAAAAGATTAAATGAGCGAGCCAACCCAGAAAAAGCATATTTTGCTGGTAGAGGATGAGCCGGCAGTGGTTAAAATGACAAAACTGCGGTTGGAACATGAAGGGTTTGATGTGGAAGTGGCATTGGATGGAGAGGCGGCTTTAGCTTTAGTGAAACCCACAACGGATTTAATTCTGCTGGATATTCGTTTGCCTAAGTTGGATGGTTTCGAAGTGTGCAAGCGGCTTAAGGCAAAGCCGGATACGGCCAAGATTCCCATCATTGTCTTTACTGCTTCCGCAAGCCAGTGGCAGGAGTTAACGGACCGGTGCATTGAGTTAGGGGTTATGGATTTGCTTAAGAAACCCTTCCATTCGAAGGAACTCGTTGAGAAAATCCGCAGAATTCTGTGGGGAGAAAACCCCTCCACACCCGCGATCGCGCACTAGTATCTCATCTCTGAATTGATAGATTTGTATTCGAGGAGATAGCTGTAAGTTTTGGGACGTGGGCCATGGGTCATGGGACAAGTTTCCAGTTTTTTTATGTCCCATGTCTCCTGTCCCATGTCCCAAAAGTGTATATAAGTTATGTACAGCTTCCCTTGACGCTAGAGAGGCGATTCGTGTAGTCTAAGGAATGAGGGCAGGGTTTTTTGGGGTTTTGAAAAAGGGAAAGTCTATGATTTTAAGACGGTTTTATCCATTTTCTCAACCTACGCCCAAGAGCACCAGATTCCCTTAATCAGTACCTTTGAGAGCTTTCGTTCCGCGGACAAGGCCAAGCTATTCTATGACTGGGATGGGCACATGACCCCAGCTGGCCATGAAGTTATCGCATCCCATTTGATTCGCGACCCTCAGTTTATCCGCGTCCTTGAAAAGCGAATAGAAGCCCGGCACCTTCGAAAAAAGCCCACCTTGCATTAACCTGGCAGCGGGTCCTGCCGTGGTTCGACTCGCTTCGCTCGCTCACCACGGTCCTGAGCGAAGTCGAAGGACCGCGGCCGTACCCCCACTCCTCGGCTCGGGGGATGCAGCATATCCGTCTGGCTTACCCCCCATCCCCCGCAGCCTCGTCGTGGGGGTGCCCCCCGGCCGCGTCACCCGCCGATGGCTTTTCGACACCGCATTTTTATTTATACCTCTTCCATCCATATGACAGAGGTCATCGTAGACGCCCTGGCGGTTGCCTATCATAACTACCATGAAAGGTATCCCACCTGATTAGCGAAGCAAATCAATACCGGTGGGACTGAAAGGAGCGGTTTGATGAGCGAGATTCCTCTTGAAGTAAGGCAGGAAATTGATGATTTTCGCCAACGGCTAGAGGCATATCAGGCAGGATCTTTTTCCGCGCAAGCCTTCAAGCCGATTCGGCTGCGGCTGGGTGTCTATGGGCTGCGTGGCATCAAAGACAAGCAGATGATTCGAGTCAGAGTGCCTTCCGGCCGCTTGACGAAAGAGCAACTGTTGTGTTTGGCTGAAGTGGCGCAACGCTTTGCCGGCGGGCATCTTCATATAACGACCCGGCAAGATATCCAGTTTTACAACGTTCCTATTCATCAGACCGCGGATTTCATGGAACGGCTCGCGGAGGTGGGTTTAACCACGCGCGAAGCCAGCGGCAACAGTGTCCGCAATGTGACCGCGTGTCCTGCGGCAGGATTGTGCGCTGAAGAGCTATTCGATGTCAGTCCCCACGCGAACGCGGTGACCTCGCATTTTCTGCGCAATCCCTTATCCCAAGCGCTGCCGCGAAAGTTCAAGATAAGCTTTTCCGGCTGCCAGCGCGATTGTGCAAAAGCACTCATTCATGATGTAGGAGTCCTGGCCATAGAGCAGGATAAGTGCTTGGGTTTTCGCTTGTATGTAGGAGGCGGCTTAGGTCCCATCCCCAAGGCGGGGCATCTATTTGAAGCGTTTACGGCAGCCGAGCATCTTCTACCGACCATCGAGGCCATCATCCGCGTTTTTAATGAGCAGGGGCAGCGCAAAGACCCTCATCGGGCAAGGCTGAAGTTTCTCATAGAGCGTATTGGTTTCGATGCCTTCCGACGGATGGTGCTTGAGCTTCGTGAGAAACTCAACACCTTCCCAGGCCGTTTTGTAGCGCTGCCTGCTGAGCCGAAAAAGCCCATGACGTCCCGTACCCATTTTTTCCCAGAGGAGGGTTCGGCTTTGTATCACGCGTGGCTGAAGACCAATGTTCATTGCCAGCGTCATCCGGAATTCGTAATCGTGACGATACGCTGTCTGCTAGGAGACATCACGGCATCCCAGCTTCGAGGAGTGGCATCCCTGGTAGACAAATACGGATGCAACCTGGCCGTTACGACACAAGATCAGAATCTGTGCATCCCATGGGTGCCGCTCGAAAAACTACCCCAACTGTATACGGAGTTATCCCTAATCGACTTAGGACAAGCTTATGCCCAGCGGATACAAGACATCACTTGTTGCCCAGGAGCGGATACCTGCCAGATTGGTATTACTTCATCGCGCGGGTTAGCACAGGCGCTTACCCGGCTTTTGGAGCAGCCAATTTTCCAGACAGAAGATTTGAAAGCCCTGCGTATTAAAGTCTCAGGGTGTCCCAACTCGTGCGGTCAGCACTCTGTGGCCGATATCGGTTTTTCTGGGGCGGCGCGCACGATCGGCGGCCGCATGGTACCGCACTACCAGTTATTGGTAGGCGGGGCAGTGGGCGAAGAGAAGATTCACTTCGGCCAGCCGGTTGCAAAGATTCCGGCTAAGCGCGTTCCTGAGGCACTGGAGCGTTTGTTGCAGCTCTACCGCAGGCAGCGCTGCGAAGGGGAAACCTTTCGCGTTTTCATTCAGCGTCTAGGGATCCCGGCACTGCAACAGGCACTCCACGATTTGACAATTTTGCAACCGAACGCTGAGGAGGAAAGTTTATTCCGGGACTGGGGCAAGAGCGTGCCCTTCGTGCTGTCTGTGGGGCAAGGAGAATGCGCCAGCTA
>JACPAW010000019.1 GCA_016180605.1 Candidatus Omnitrophota bacterium
CCGAGGATACCTAAAATCATACCGAAGGAGGCCGTGCAGGTTTTATGAAGCGACATGGCCGCATGTGCCGCCAGCCCTGCAAATAGTGCGCGCGCAGGGGGCTTTTGAAAAAGCGTGGAGAGAAGTGCCGCTGCAGGCCGAAGCCCGTAATAGCCGAAGTGGAGCGCTAACAGCGGATGAGAGGGCAGCCGCAAAGGCCCCAGTAAATCCGAAGACAATGCGTCCCAGTGAAGGACGAATGGCTCCATGAGCTTCCGATAGGCAGGCGCATCAGACCCAAGCCCCTCTGCAGTCTGGGCAACGGATCCTTCTAGGAGGACGAGAGTACCGTCATCAAAAGGGTGTGCCAAGGCAGCAGGCGGGCGAACCCATTGCAGGCCGTACCGTGCTAGCGGAAGCGAATTGAAAAAAGAAGAACCTGCCGCAAGCGCGTAGATGGTAGAGCAGACATCATGGATGAAGCCAGGCAGCGTCAAGGAAGCAGAACGCATGCCGCCGCCGGGCTGGGTGGCCCCTTCATACAAGGTTACCGTATGCCCTGCCTGGAGAAGAACGATTGCAGCCGCCAAGCCGTTTGGGCCCGAACCGACTACGATCATATCCGAACTCATGATGCTTCCCTCTGGGTGATGCGATGAATCATGCTATGGATGTCATTGTGCCTTAAGTAGTAGGTTGGGTGCCACATTTTATCCCCAATTCCCTCTTATCCGTAATTCAAAAGTCAGGCGAGGCTCAATCGACCTATATCTAGAGAACCAGGGACAGGATGTCGGGGTCAAGGCAATGAAAAAGCGTGGGCACGTAGATTTGGAAGTCGTAAAATGATCTACATATTTTGCGTGTGGCTGTTGGTCTTAAGACGCTCCGGGCGCGGATGCCCTTGGGGCATTGGCTGCCGATAGTGAAGGTTTTGTCTTTTCAATCGCTGGCGCAATTGCCTGCCCGAACAAGGCGTAAAGAGCAGCGCCAGGAAACCTCCCAAAAACGCTCCTTGAACAAATATGGCGCCTGACGTGACTGTTCTTGCATCGTTTTTCTTTTGAAATCGTTTGAGGGTGGACTTTATAGCCTTAAAAGCAGACCATAAAGGATAACTTCTGTCCGACCACACTTGCCGGGTATCTGCCATAGTCCTGCGAATACGACCCAGTCTTTCTCCTGCATCCCGAAGAACGGAGCTAATTCGATTCCCTCCCCACCTAGCCGCTTGGGCCAAATCCTCGATTTGACCGACTGTTTCCCTCGCCTTCTCGATCAAAGGACCTGCTTCTTCGCGGATGAGGACCCATGTCTTTTCCGCAGCCTTGGCAGTACGGTGCATCTGAATGAGCGTCCGAACAGCAAAACCCGCGATGACCGCCATCAAGAGGAGCACTCCGACAACCGCACCCTCAACGATGCTCATGAATTCACTCGTCGTCAACGATGTTGTTCGGCATACTCATGATATTCTTCTCTCTTGCAAATGCGATCGTGTTTTATTTTCTATTTTCTTAAATAGGCCATGAATGGGGGATGAATTTCCAATGACAGTCCATTCATTTCCCGGGTCTTTTTCATAACAAAATTGTCATACAAAATTCACTTGAAAGTGAATCAGACTCTGTATGCTGTAAAGAAAGGAAACTGGAGAAATGGGTCTGTGGGCTTTGAAGATAAGGAGGAATCTACCATGAAGCACAATCTTTTAAACCGGGGAAGCATGCGTATGGTCAC
The DNA here is from genome assembly GCA_016180605.1 of Candidatus Omnitrophota bacterium. Classification (GTDB taxonomy): domain Bacteria; phylum Omnitrophota; class Gorgyraeia; order Aquiviventales; family Aquiviventaceae; genus JACPAW01. The sequence continues at coordinate 1,720 of JACPAW010000019.1, forward strand.
AGGGGCGCTGTTGTTTCTGACAGCACCGATTGCGGATGCGGCAGATCCGGCGGCAGCCGACCGGAATAGTCCAGAGGCAAGAATTCTCTCGGAGATCCACGAAGCCAATCAAGTGAAAATCGAAGCAGGAGAGCTGGCTCGGCTAAAAGGACAGACGGAAGAAATCCGCCGGTTTGGGGAGCAGGTTGCCAGAGATCACCGTGCCGCGGATAGCGAGGTAGTCAGCGTGGCTCGCCGGCAAGGAATCGAGCTCTCTGACGCTTCGAAAAACGCTGTAGGGATGCCTCAACAGTCACAGTCGGCAAATCTGAGTCGAGAGCATCGAAGCCTGCTCGATAAACTAAGAAGCGCCCAGGGGAATGATTTCGACCGAGAATTCACGAAGGCCATGCTGGACGGACATAGGGAAACAATCGAAAAGCTCACACAAGCAAGCATTGAAGTGACGAATCAAGAAGTCCGCCAACTGGTGACTAAAACACTGCCGACGCTGCACAAACACCACGAAGAGGCGCAACGTTTGCAGCAACAATCCAGTTAACAGCTTTTGTTTACGTCCCGGTAAATTCGTACAAATAAGCCGTACCGGGTGCGACCGTCAGGAAAACCGTGTTGCTGCTAAACCATAAGGAACTGCTACAGGAGCGTGCTCCGAGGGTAACATCCGCCACCTCGTTACCATAACTTAAAATTCGCCAGATTCATCACCAGCACCCGGACTTTGCTCCTATGCTGATGCGAAAAAGCCGATACCAGGTTCTCTCCAGGCTATCCGAATGGCTTGTTTCCAATCCTCCCGTAGAGCACATTCCCGTCGTTGACCACATTCGCATGGCACACCCAATCCGCTGCTTCTGAAGGGATGCCGGAGACGTAATTGACGGTGATAAATTTCTCCGCACCTGCAGCGTTAGCAACTGCTACAAAATCAATGGCTTTCGTGAGGTACGTCTGGCCGATATAGAAGCAATCTTCACTCACATGAATTACTCTGTCGCCTTCCACAGGACCTCTACTTGCACGATTTCCATCCGGCTCCTACTATCTGTCCCCATCCTCCCAGAACTTCACAAGTACCCGTCTTCTTATTCATCTCGAACTTAGCGATAGCCGTCCAGCCACAACTCACGACGGAACCTGAATCCACACTATGCTTCCATCCTGCTTCTTTATTGCGATAGAGTGCTAAATCGCCGTAACGGTTCTGGAAGCAAGTATAGGTCCAGACCTCGACGGAATTTTCTTTATCATGCATGGACCGGCTCAAGTTAAGTGGAGTTTTCGTTGAGCCGCTTTGCTGGTAATGGATGTGCTTTCCGGAGGTGTTGTCATTGACGTACACGTAGATGTTGCGCGCATTATTGATCATCAGTTCAAAGACATATTCCTGAGGTTTCGGCGTCGGTTTTCGAACACACTCTTGTTGTTGGTAATGGACCGCGTCTCGAATGGATGCCGGCTTTCCATCCAACGTGCGCAGCGTAAAAGATAGGGGAACAGCCGTTGTCGCATATACCGGACGGAAGAGTTTACTCAGATCACCGCTGCTGATCGCCTCGAAAGCTTCTTGTTGATTCCCGCCAACGACTTTCAAATGAAGCTTGCTGTTGGCCAAGACCTGCTTGTGAGCCGTGGACACCTCAGCATCGGTCTTAAAACCTTTGAAGGCGCCATCCATAGCCACGATGAGATCTTCGGCTGAGGAGACTTGATCGTTTGTCAGCGTAAAAAGAATCATGCGTCCATACGTTACCGACTGCACGTACAAAGGCAAATTCCCTGGTCCTATCCGTCCAAGAGTCTGTTGCTCTTCAACAACCTTCATGGAAAGGTTCGGGGCAAAATGATCCGCGGGGGTGGGGATCAACTCATTTCCCACGGAGATGGTATACATCGGCTGATAGAGCTTAACCATGATGGTATGCGCATCCACACTGCGTTCCGTATTAAACGCCGTGTCCATTCCGGCCTCCACCAACTTGCCCGCATAGCGCATGGAAATTCCCATGCTGAGCACCGCTTGCTCAAAGGAGTAGGCCTCCTGACGAACATAGTCAATGCGTGCCGGAATGATATCGATCGTACCCAGCCGCGCATCGGCGCTGCGTTGCAGCGTGGCAACGGCCGTTTGTACCGATCCGGCATCCGGATGATCGACAGCAATGGAGGGTTCGGGGATGGCCAGATCGACCGTCAGGCTCACGGGTCCCTGCTCAAGAGGCACAGCGAGCAGTTCTCCACCCTGCAAGCCCTTACCCTGAATCACCGCACCTGGCCATAGAGCATTCGATTCGGTTCCGGCGACGATGATGGATGTAAGTTCCTTGTCGATGGATTCCTCGCTGACTTCGCACGCATAGTTGACCCCATCGATCTTAAGATCCCCTACTTCAAGGTTTCGCTGATCTTTAACCTCGACAACCGGAGAGACCCACTGACCTAATTCCTTGAGGTATTCGTTAAGCTTGGCTTTGTGATTGCCGCAGCCGATAGATCCTACGATAACGACCAAAAACAGTAACCCTGTATACTGCCAGTGCTTCATCAACGGATGACTCCTAAGTTTTGAAGATTCCGGCTTCTTGCCCTACAGTGGGAACCCATATTCGACTCGATTAGGATGGATCAGGTTAGCGAGCTGTTCTATACCATCGATGAGCCTTGGACCAGCACCATTAAAGTAGGCAGGGCCATCTGCAATGAAGACCCTCCCCTCACGAACTGCCGGTAGGGCCTGCCACCATGGTTGATGGGTCACCAGCGACCACTCTCGACGCGTCCGCTCAATAGAAAACCCGCACGGCATCAGGACCAGAATCTCTGGTCGTGCTGCAATAATCTCACTGCCCTTCACGTAACGAGAAGCTTCTCCGGCACGCCCGAGCACTTCAATACCTCCTGCAAGATGTACCATTTCAGGCACCCAATGGCCAGAAGCCATGGGAGGATTTAGCCATTCCAGACAGAAGATTCGCGGGCGTCGCGCGCCGTCAATGAGTCTTTGGATTTTCCGGATGCGTCCTTGGCAAGTGTCAACGAGCGCCATTGCCTGATGCTGACGTCCCGTCGCTTCTCCGAGGAGTTGGATTTCTTCGAACATATCCTGAATCGTATGCGGATGGAGGGCCACAAGCTGCGGTTGAGACTTAAGGGTGCGAATGACTTTCAGGATGTGATCCAAGTTGACAGCACAGACTTCGCATAATTGCTGAGTAACGATAAGATCCGGGTGAAGCTGGCGCAACATCTGCTCATCCACTCGATAGAGACTCTCCTGGTACTTAAGGGAATGACGAACCTTGCGGTCAATGTCCTCACTGGACATCTGCTCCGGATCGAGAATCGTGCGGATTATTTTCGGCTTTTGCAGAACCTCGGGCGGGTAATGGCACTCATGGGAAACACCGACGATATCTTCGCCCGCGCCCAGGGCGCAAAGAATCTCTGTGCCGCTTGGTAAAAACGAACAAATGCGCATGGATAGAGCTTACTACCGTCTGCGTCCTGGGAAAAAGAGAAAGAAAAGATATAGGGCTTGCCAAATGGATACCACATTGATGATCGCGTGGGAAGCTGCATCTACTAGTTTCGTTTTCTCAAGGAAAATGTACAGGGCATACCAACCACCGTATATGCCGGGAATGGCAATGGCAATGCGCTTCCACGATGCGGAAAGAAACGCCATATGAGCCAGAGGAAGCAGCGCTGTCCCAACGGCAACAGCTATCTCAAGAGCATGATTGGAATTTGATTCTGCGTTTAGAATCTGAAAAACCCAAAGAACTAATGCATAAATAAATGTAGAAGCCGCAAGAAAACCTCCCGTTAGAGGGTTAAGCTCCAGCTCAAATCTTTTAGCGCGCCAGATCAGTATCACCACACCGAAGATCGGACCCACAAACCAGTGAAAGACGCAGGTTTTCAAACTCAAATAGGCTCCAATGAGAAACAGTACCGTTTTTGTGGCAAATAAAGTGACAGTTCCTTTGGAGACAGCCATTTTTAAGCATTATACTCAAAAAAGACTTGACAAGGTAGAGCTGGTTCAAATAGGCTATATAGCCTATAGGAAAACTAGACTATGCAGATTCTCTCAAAAAAGTCCAAATATGCCATTCGGGCCCTGTTGGCTCTTGCAAAAAGACAGGAGCAAGCGCCCATGTTGATTGCCGAGCTTGCAGACCGGGAGGAGATTCCAAAGAAGTTCCTCGAGATCATCCTGCTTGAGCTTAAGAATAAAGGCGTTCTCCAAAGCAAAAAAGGTAAAGGAGGCGGCTATCTGCTCGGTAGGAATCCGGAAGATATCACTCTTGGAGAAGTGATACGGGCCCTGGATGGCCCCCTTGCCCCTCTACCCTGCGTTAGCCAGACTGCCTATCAAAAATGCGATGAATGCCAAGATGAGAACACCTGTGGGCTTCGGGCGGTCATGAAAGAGGTCCGCGATGCTACAGCCCAAGTTCTGGATCGCGAGAGCCTAGCCGATATGCTCAGACGACACGAACTGCTTCAGCAGAAACAGAACAAGGTACCGGTCTATGCGATCTAATTTTATGCGGCGTAGCACTGCACTTTTAATTCTATTGGGAATGAGTTCTGCAACCGCGTTTGCCCAAAAGATTACGTTGCTCAATGCTTCGTATGATCCCACACGGGAGTTCTATCAGGAGTTCAATACCGTATTTGCCAAGCATTGGAAAGGAAAAACCGGGGAAACCGTAACCATACAGCAATCCCACGGCGGCTCCGGTAAACAGGCCCGCGCGGTTATCGATGGCTTGGAGGCGGACGTGGTGACCCTGGCACTAGCCTACGACATTGATGCCATCGCCGAAAAATCCAGGTTGCTGCCAAACGACTGGCAAAGCCGGCTGCCGCACAACAGCGCTCCTTATACCTCAACTATTGTATTTCTCGTACGCCAAGGCAACCCGAAGCAAATTAAAGACTGGGACGACCTGGTGCGTCCTGGCGTCTCAGTAATTACACCGAACCCAAAGACCTCTGGGGGGGCACGGTGGAACTATTTGGCAGCATGGGGCTATGTGTGGAAGCATGGTGGGGATGAGGCCAAGGCTAAGGAGTTTATCGGCAAGCTATTCCGGAATGTCCCGGTATTGGATTCCGGAGCCCGCGGCTCGCTGACGACGTTTATCGAACGCGGAATCGGCGATGTTCTCATCACGTGGGAAAATGAGGCGCTCTTGGCGGTTCGGGAACTGGGAATTGGTAAATTCGAGATCGTCGCTCCTTCGGTTAGCATTCTGGCGGAACCGCCGGTTGCCCTCATCGATGGGGTAGTAGACCGGCGAGGAACGCGGGCAGTCGCACAGGCCTATCTGGAATACCTCTACTCAGAGCAAGGCCAGGCAATCGCTGCGCGGTATTATTACCGTCCCCGTTCGGAAACGGTTGCGGCAAGATACGCGCAACAGTTTCCTCACGTGGAATTGTTCACGTTGGCTGAGGTATTTGGTAGTTGGCAACAGGCCCAGGAAGCACATTTTAATGACGGCGGTACATTCGACCAAATCTATCAACCGCATCGATAGAATGCTTAAACGGCGACACAGTGTGCTACCCGGGTTTGGTCTGACACTAGGGTTTACCCTCTGCTACCTTAGCCTAGTGGTCCTGATTCCCCTATCGGCCACCTTCTTAAAAGCCTCAACAGCCGGCTGGAATACCTTTTGGCAGACGGTCACCGAACCACGCGCCCTGGCTTCCTATCGATTGACTTTCGGAGCCTCTTTAGCGGCTGCATCGGTGAATGCCCTAATGGGCCTGCTGGTTGCCTGGGTGCTCGTGCGCTACCGATTTGCTGGAAAGCGTATTCTCGATGCGCTGGTGGATTTGCCGTTTGCGCTTCCGACCGCTGTTGCCGGCATCACACTGACAACGGTACTCAGTTCGCACGGATGGATCGGTCGTTTTCTGGAGCCAGTCGGTATCAAGGCGGTGTTTTCACCGCTTGGGGTTGCGATCGCCCTGACTTTTATCGGGTTGCCGTTTGTTGTCAGGACGGTCCAGCCTGTCCTTCAAGCGTTGAATCCAGAACTCGAAGAAGCGGCAGCCAGCCTTGGGGCAGGACGCTGGCAGACATTCGCACGGGTCATTGTTCCGGAGTTGTGGCCCGCCCTCTTAACGGGTGTCGCCCTTGCCTTCGCTCGGGCAGTAGGAGAGTACGGGTCTGTTGTCTTCATTTCTGGAAACATGCCCATGCAAACGGAGATTACCCCGTTACTCATCATCACCAAACTAGAGCAATATGACTATGCAGGAGCCACTGCCATCGGAGTGGTCATGCTGGTCGCCTCCTTTGCTCTGCTGTTTCTGATTAACGTGCTTCAGTGGTGGAGTGGCAAACGTTATGCGTAAACAGGGCTTGTCAGAACCTGCCTCGGTGCGCTGGCTGTTAATCACGGTCACCTGGCTGTTCTTGGGGCTATTCCTGATCGTTCCGCTTGCTGCCGTATTTACTGAAGCTCTGCGTAAGGGGTTCGGAGCTTATGCAGCAGCACTTTGGGAACCGGATGCGCTGGCAGCCATTCGGCTGACGTTGCTCACGGCTGCAATTGCAGTACCATTGAATTTGGTGTTTGGTGTGATGGCAGCATGGGCAATTGCGAAGTTCGATTTTCCTGGAAAGCACTTGCTGATCACACTTATTGATTTACCGTTTTCCGTCTCACCGTTTTCGCCGTACCTGGAATCATCTTGGCGACGGTCTTTGTAACCTTCCCATTCGTAGCCCGAGAGTTAATTCCCCTCATGCAAACCCAGGGAACCGAAGACGAAGAAGCCGCCCGGGTTCTGGGAGCTAACGGCTGGCAGATGTTCTGGCGAATCACCCTGCCCAACATCACCTGGGGTCTTTTGTATGGAGTCATCCTTTGCAATGCCAGAGCCATGGGGGAGTTCGGGGCCGTTTCGGTCGTATCCGGACACATTCGCGGCCGGACGAATACGATTCCCTTGCATGTCGAGATTCTGTACAACGAATACCAAGCCTCCGCCGCCTTTGCAGTTGCCTCAATCCTAGCCCTGTTAGCGCTTGTAACACTGGTGGCAAAGACATTCCTCGAATGGAAGACGCACCCATCGTCCCAGGAGCCTGCGCATGAGCATTGAGGTAAGAAATATCACCAAGACGTTTAATGGGTTCGCAGCGCTCAAAGACGTCAGCCTGAAAGTTCCCGCAGGGCAGCTTGTGGCCCTGCTGGGTCCATCGGGTTCAGGCAAGACGACCTTGCTGCGGGTCATCGCGGGTTTGGAAATTCCTGATCGGGGTGTGGTTCTTTTTGATTCTGAGGATGCCACCGCACGCAGCACACGAGATCGTCGCGTTGGATTTGTCTTCCAACACTACGCCTTGTTTCGTCACATGACGGTGTTCGAGAATGTCGCCTTCGGGTTGCGGGTAAAACCCCGCCGGGAGCGGCCTTCGGCATCCGAGATCGCCAAGCGAGTACACGAATTGCTTACTCTCGTCCAGCTCGAGCGCCTGGCAGCGCGGTACCCTTCCCAGCTTTCGGGAGGTCAACGACAGCGCGTCGCTCTTGCCCGGGCACTGGCGGTACAACCCAAGGTGTTGCTTCTCGATGAACCCTTTGGTGCTCTCGATGCCAAAGTCAGGCAGGAGTTGCGCCGCTGGCTGCGCCGATTACACGATGAAATCGGTATCACGAGCGTCTTTGTAACCCACGATCAGGATGAAGCGCTGGAAGTCGCAGATCGTGTGGTGATCTTGCATGAGGGCCGGGTGGAACAGGAGGGCTCGCCGGAGGAAGTGTACGAGCATCCTGCAACGCCGTTCGTCTATCGTTTCTTAGGCAACGTTAATCTCTTCCATGGTAGGGTCGAGGGAACCAAGGTCCACTTAGGAGAGTTCAGTATGGATGCTCCCGAGGGCCTTGGGAAGGATGCCATCCCTGCCGTAGCGTATGCCCGTCCGCACTTGCTGGACATCGACCATCAACCACCGGCCAACAGACCTCACTTCCGGGCAACGATCGTGCACATGAATGCCGCAGGAGCGGTCGTAAAAATCGAACTGGCGACCGACTCCGGCGGCATCATCAACGTCGAGATGCCCCATGAACGGTATCGGCATCTTCAGCTGCGCAAGGGGGCTACCGTTTTTGTCAGTATCAAGGACATGAAAGTGTTTACCCAGGCTCAAAGCACTTTAGGAGGAGGAATCTGATGCACGACGGCACCTCGAATGTCCTTGAGCTCAGCGGAGAAACCCCGCTTGTCCGATTGAATCGCATCGCGGATTCATCAATGGCAACGATCTTTGCAAAATTGGAATCTCGGAACCCTGGGGGCAGCGTTAAGGATCGGATCGCCCTGGCGATGATCGAGGAGGCGCAAGCAAAAGGACAGCTCAAACCCGGCTCGGTCATCATTGAGCCAACCAGCGGAAACACAGGAATCGGCCTGGCGATTGTAGGTGCAGTCAAAGGCTATCACGTCATTTTGACCATGCCAGAGACCATGAGTGCGGAAAGAGTGGCTTTGCTTAGAAGTTATGGAGCGGAAGTGGTACTCACTCCAGCGGAAGACGGCATGAGGGGTGCCATCCGGAAAGCCGAAGCACTGGTCAAGAGCACTTCGAATGCTTTCATGCCACAACAATTTCAGAATGCCGCCAATCCAGAAATCCACCGCCGAACCACCGCCCTAGAGATTCTTCAGTCTCTACCAAATGGACTGGATGCTTTTGTCGCGGGAGTGGGCACTGGCGGGACAATCACCGGAGTTGGAGAAATCTTAAAACAGCGGTATCCCCAGCTTCAGGTAATCGCCGTTGAACCGCAGGGCTCTGCCGTACTCTCTGGCGGTGAACCTGGCCCGCATCTGATTCAAGGAAT
>JACPAW010000020.1 GCA_016180605.1 Candidatus Omnitrophota bacterium
GTCGCGTGTCATCATGGGTGCGATGTGGTCGGAAAGTTCCGTCCAGGGAATCAGGTTATTTTTCTGATAGACATCTTTTAAAAAATGCAGCGGTTCAGAATATTGCTTGCGCCCTTCGTATTCCGCCAACCCCTCATCCAACCAGCGGGGGCATTTACCCTGAGTCAAATCATGAATCAAGGCATGCGTGTACTCATGAAAAATCGTCTTTTCCACTAAGAGAGGTTTTAGGTCAACACTCGGCAAAGGGACTCGGATTTTTCCATCAAATTGTCCGGCAACCCACTCTGGAGTATCCTGCCGCATGGAGTGGAAACTCTCCGCGCTATAAATGAGCACGATCAGCTTGTGCTTGGGCCAGTAGGCAAAATCAGCCCCTACACTGCGTCTTGCCTCCAATAGAGCATCCCGGATATCGAACCCAATGGGTCTTTCCAATTGCTCCTCATAACGCAGGTCAAAATACGCTTGGGAAAGACGCTCGAATTTTGACTCTACAGGAATTTCCTGCTGAACTTGTTCCAAGCGCTTCACTATCTCGGATTGGTCGGGCTGAAGGGTCAGTGCTTGCTGCCAGGAAGCTTTGGCTTCCTTAAGCTTCTGGGACGTAGAGCCGGCCAAGATTTTCACGAAAATCGCTGTTGTGTTCATCCAGATCCAATGCGGTTTGTAACTGCTCGATAGCCAACTGCGATTCACCTTTATCAATCAAGGCCACCGCATAGTTGTTATAAGCGGTCGCCAGTTGCCTGCGGGTTTCGGCACGCCCTGGGTGGTCCTGCATCTGCTGTCTTAATCTTGAGATCATCACTGGCCAATCCACGGGTTCCGATTGTTCTTCGCAGAAAAGTACTCCTGGCGCTGCCATCAAACAAAACCCTAGCAATAAGAAAGCTCTCATCCCTGTAGCGTCCAATCGGCTATCCAGGTCAAGACCTGATCCCGCACCGCTTCATGATGAAGCTCATGGCGGCTCATCGGCAAAAGCTCAAAGTGTCGTTTGCAAGTAAGGCTGCGGAACCACTCTTGCGCTTTGGGCACGGAAACGATCCGGTCTTCGCTGCCGCACAAAAGAAGGGTTGGGATAGTTATAGAAGCTGCTTTCTCCAAAACAACTCCACGAACCTCTTGGATGGAACGGTAGGTACGGGCACTCATTCGATTATGGACCAGCGGATCCTGCCGATACGCGGCTACTACAGCCGCATCGTGGCTGAGTCCTTCTGCATCCAAATCCATGGGAAGTGCCGCGTTTGGCCAACAACAAGCCAACACGCTAGCTAAGAATCTCTTCCAAGGGGGAATGGGAAAACCTACATCCAGGAATGGAGATTGCACAATCAGCTTTTGGAGAGAGCGCGGCCCTCGCAGAGCCACCGCAATGGCCAATAAGCCGCCAAAACTGTGGCCGAAGAGCGTGTAGTTCGTTAGCCCGGCCTTTGGCAACAACGCTTCTTCGGCCATCGCCTCAAATAGACGTGCAGAGTCCTCAACGCATCCTAGATCCCCCCGCTGTCCGTCGGAGCGTCCATGTCCTATCAGATCGGGAACCGCTACTCCAATCCCACGCAAAGCGAGCGTCTTGGCGAAAGCTTCATAGCGGCCTCCGTGCTCGCCAAAACCATGAGCCACGATGATCAGCGCTTGGCAAAGGGGCGGCTTCCATCGCCGGTAGCTCACGCGCGGATGTCCGCCTGGTGGCATCCAGATTCCTTCCTCAAGAATCACTTCTGCAGCATTCATAGATTTCCTGGATATTTGCAGGAAACTTCGCGGGTTTAGGACGGAGGGATCTGGTAGAGCAACTCCAGCAGCGAGTGATAGCGCTGGGCAATGATATTGCGTTTGGCTTTCAAAGTCGCTGTTAGCTCTCCGCTTGCTTGGGAAAACTCTTGGTCTAAAAGAGCGATGTGTTTCACCCGCTCAAAACTGGCAAAATTCGCTTGATGGGTTTCCACGCGCTGCCAATAAAACGCCAGGATCCGAGAATCCTTTACCAGTTCCTTAAGGGAACCCTCGATGTTCTGCTGTAAAGCGTATCGAAGCAAGGCTTCGGCACGAGGGACGATGAGGGCAATGCAAAAAGGACGTCCCTCGCCATAGACGAAAGCCTGACTGATATAAGGATCCGCCACAAGCCGTGTTTCCAGCTTTTGGGGAGCTACGAATTTTCCGCCTGCGGTCTTGATCAAATCTTTTTTCCGATCGGTGATAAACAGAAAACCTTCTGAATCCAAGTGGCCGATGTCTCCTGTATGAAACCATCCTTCTCTTAAGACCAGGGCCGTCTCTGCGGGCTTCTGGTAATAACCTTGCATGATGTGAGGGCCTCGGCTTAAGATTTCCCCATCCTCGGCAATTTTCACCTCTACTCCTGGGAGGGCTTGCCCGACACTTCCAAATCGCGGCAAAGGGGGACGGTTCACTGCGATAACCGGCGAGGTCTCCGTAAGCCCGTATCCTTCCAATATGAGAACCCCTACGCTGTAGAAAAATTCAGCCAATTCTTTGGAAAGAGCAGCACCCCCTGAGATAAAAAACCGGACCCGTCCTCCAAGCTTTGCTTGCAGCCGTTTAAAAACTAAACGCTCCGCTAACGATAACTGAATAGCCAGAAGGGGGGATGGCTGCTTTTGGGACAAACGAAGGCTCGCCCCTTTTTTCCCGACGGAGAGCGCCCAGAGAGCAAGTTGTTTTCGCAAAGAGGGTGCTTGTTGGATTCCTTCTTGAATTTTAGCGTAGAGCTTTTCGAAAAAACGCGGGACCCCGAGCATGACGGTCGGATGCACCTCAAGCATGTTCTGTGCCACGGTATCCATACTCTGGGCATAAGCGACACAGGCTCCTACGCTGAGCATCAAATACCATCCTGCCATCCTTTCAAAAACGTGGGATAGCGGCAGGAAGGACAAATGCAAATCGGTATCGGATACCGGAACCACTTGCAGGCATGCCTGGACATTAGAAAGGAAATTCCGATGCGAGAGCTGAACTCCTTTAGGCTCTCCCGTTGTTCCGGAAGTATAAATCAATGTCGCCGTGTCTTCCAGCCGAAGGGCATGACACAATTGAAGCAAACGCTCGCGACAGTCTTTCAAATGGGCCCTGCCCTTTGCCAACACATCCGACCAATGAATCCAGCCCGTCTGAGCTGGGACATTGGGATCCATGACGATTTGATGGCGAATGCTCGGCACTTGAGCGCTGAAGGAAAGCAGCTTTTTGGCTTGCTCTAGGTTCGAAACAATACAGGCAACCGGCTGGCAATCTCGACAGATAACGGCAAGATCATCCGCTGAAAGACTAGGATATACAGGAACCGTCCAGCCGCCTATAGACTGAATCGCTAAATCTGCAATTCCCCATTCCGGACGGTTTTCGGAAAGAATGATGACCCGCTGCCCTGGCTCGACACCCGATTGCAGCAAAAAAGCAGCGAGCGCTTCCACATCCCCAGCGGCCTGCGCCCACGTAATAGGACCATAGGTTCCAGACCGCTTGACCAGGAATAAGGGCTGTGCGGCCCTGGCTTGCGCTTGGCTGAAAAAAACCAAGGGGATTGTTTTCTCCATGATCAGAGTACTCCTTGTTCCAGCCATGCGTAACGGTTGGCCAATACCTGCTGTGCGGTTTGGTAGCAGCGTTGGTCCTCGTTGTCCGATAAAGAATGCATCGTTTGCGTGATGCGACGTCTGGCAAGACGGCAGAAAAGATCCGCCAGCTCTACGGGACTTTGCTCGGAAGGCTGCAGGCGCACCAAAGCAGTTGCCTTGGAACAAGCAGAGAGCATCGCAAATAAATCCGCACCCACATCCACCAACCTGCCCAATCGCTGCTGGCGCAGCGCCAGGCGGGTTTGGTAGCGTACCGCGCTATGGAAAAGGGCGCGTGCCAAGCGATGGCTGGCCCTCTCCACAAACCTCATATGCCCGCTCAAAGGACCCATCGCTGAATCATGCGGATACCAGGACACACCGATCCACTGGCGCGGATACCACAGTGCGTAATGCCCTGCGGCTTTCAGAGAAGCAGTCAATTTTTTCGGCAGGGACTGGTGGGAATCAAGAAGAGACTGTACGAGCTGCATATGCGCATCCAGCGCTTCTCGAGCGATAAAAAGATGCATGATCTCGCTGGTCCCCTCAATAATCCGGTTGATCCGGCTATCCCGCATCATCCGCTCAACCGGATAACTGTCTTCTTGCCGCGCACGCAAAGAGGCTGCCGTCTCATAGCCGCGCCCCCCACGTATCTGCATTGTTTCATCGATTATGCGCCAGCTGTTCTCGGCACAAAATAATTTTGAAAGCGCTGCTTCCAAACGAATGTCGATTGTCTTGCGGTCCACTAAAGCAGAAGTGAGTCCGACCATGGCATCCATGGCAAACACCGTTGCGGCCATCTCCCCAATTTTGACACCGATGGCCTCATGGCGGCCGATAGGACCTCCCCATTGCTTGCGCTCCAGAGCCCATTTCCGGGTGATCTCAAGACAGCGCTTGGCTGCTCCCACACAAGCGGCAGGAATAGCCATTCGTCCTGCATTGAGGGTGATAAGAGCCAGTTTCAACCCAAGCCCCGTCCCCCAGAGGATATTTTCTTTTGGCACGCGCACATTCGTAAAACGCAAAACACCATTCTGGATGCCTTTTAATCCCATAAAATCGCAGCGATGAACGCTCTCAATACCAGGCCAACTGCGCTCTACAATAAACGCCGTAATTTGCTTTCGCTCACGGCCGCGCACGACAACAGAGGGTGTTCGCGCCATGACCACGATAATCTGCGCCACAGGGCCGTTGGTGCACCAAAGCTTTTCTCCGCTGAGCAGGTAAGCCTTGCCATCCTCAATCGGTGTTGCGGTTGTTTTCATGTTCGCCGGGTCCGAACCGACATCCCGCTCGGTTAAGGCAAAGGCCGAAATCATCCCTTTGGCCAGAGATGGAAGATAACGCTTTTTCTGTTCCTCCGTCCCAAAGAGCATCAGAGGCTGCGGAGCCCCGATACTCTGGTGGGCGCTAAGCCACACGGTCGTTGCCCCACAGTAGCTTCCTAGAAGCTGAATGGCCCGGTTATAGTTTGTCTGGGAAAATCCAAGGCCTCCGTAAGATTGCGGGATTTTCATGCCAAAGCAGCCAAGCTTGACCAAGCCATCCAGTACTGCTTGGGGAAGGATTCCGGATTCATCAATCGCATCCGGATCGATATGCTCGCGGCTGAAAAGCCTCAACTTCTCCAAAAACGCATCGCCTCTTTGACGGTCTTCAGGATCCTGCTCGGGATAAGGAGAAACCAGGTCCTTCCGCAACCGCCCCATGAACAATTCGCCAACAAGGCTCGGATACCGCCAGCTGGTTTCCCGTGCTGCCTCTGTCACTTCCAAGGCCTCTGGGGCCCCCTTGCCGATCATGCTCTCCATTGCCATCATGCGCGTCCTTTAGCTCCTTGCCGGATTACCCACGATAAGATTCACCGGAGATGCCTTCATGAAACCTGCGATATTGGCTGCGGTCGTCTCGAGTATCCGTTGCAATGCTTCTTTACTGTCAAACGCAATATGCGGCGTAATCACCACGTTTTCTCGGTGCAGCAGGATGTGATTCTTCAGCGCTGTCGCTAGCTTTTCCTTCGGAAAGGAACGCGAGAGAAGCTGCCTTTCTTCCTTAACCAGCTCCTCTCCTTCCAAGACATCAAGCCCTGCCCCTGCCACAATACCTTCATCCAAAGCCCACACCAAAGCATCGGTATCGACAAGCGCGCCGCGAGCGGTGTTGATCAAAAGAACGCCGCGTTTCATTTTCCTAAAAGTCTCCCGATTGATCAGATGATGGGTAGCCGGCATGTAGGGCAGATGAAGGCTGAGGATATCGGAATGGCGCAAGAGCTCCTCAAAAGAGACATAGCGAAAATCCAAGACTTCGCTTAAGAAGACGTTGCGCCGCACGTCATGCGCCAACACGTTCATTCCAAAACCGCGCGCCATCTTAATCACGTGAAATCCGATATGGCCTGCCCCCAACACCCCGATCGTTTTTCCCTTCAAGTCGAAGCCTTCAAGGCCTTCGAGCGAGAAATCCCCTTTGATGGTCTTGACGTAAGCTTTGTGGATGTTTCGGGACAATGACAAAATGAGCGCAAAGGTATGCTCTGCAACCGTATTTTCTCCGTAAGAGGGAACGTTGGAGACAACAACGCGGCGCTTGCGGCAGGCATCCAGGGCAATATGATCAAAACCGGTGGATCGCGTGGCAATGAAACGCAGCTGCGGCAATTGCCGCAGAAGACTGGGGGTAATCGCGGAATAGATGAAAATACAAAGGATGGAGGCGTTTCTTGCAGTGCGGAGGTTCTGCTCGCCAAGCGGCTCTGGGACAAACTGGGTAGTCAGCCCCACCGGCTCCAGCACGCGCCGTAAATAGCGCCGCTCCCACGAAACCGTTTCAAAACAAACAGCCTTCATCCCCACACCTGCTGCAGCCCCGCCCAAGGCGGGGCGTGGCCGCAGGAGCGTTTTTGGAACAAGGAAGCGGCCATGGCGGTGTCTTTCCGCCAAGCCGCATAGGAAAAAGGTTGATTCATTCTAAAGAAGACACCGCCAGCAGCAGGTGTGGGGATCATGAGAGGCTAATGATCCTTAAACTGTGGTTGGCGCTTTTCAAGAAACGCCTTGATCCCTTCCTTGCTATCTTCGCTGGCTGCTACTTTGCTGAATGCTTCGGCTTCCTTCGCAAGCCCTTCCTCAATGGAAACATCGATTCCTTGCTCCATCGCAGAAACCGCAGCACTCACCGCCACGGCACTTTTTGAGGCAATTTTTCGGGCAAGGTCTTTTGCCGCTTTAAGCACCTGGTCTTGGGGAACAACTTGGTTGACCAGGCCTAGACGCGCGGCTTCTTGCGCCATGATCATATCCCCTGTTAGTATCCATTCCATCGCTTTCGCTTTCCCAATCAAACGAGGAAGGCGCTGTGTGCCTCCCCAGCCTGGAATGATGCCCAGATTGACTTCCGGCTGGCCAAAGCGCACCCGATCGCCGCTTATGCGCAAATGGCAGGACATGGCCAATTCCAAACCCCCTCCCAAACAGACGCCATTGATTGCCGCAATGACAGGCTTTTGCATGCGCTGAATTTTCAGAAAGACTGCTTGTCCTAAAGCAGCCATCTCCTTGGCGGCTTCAACCGAAGTAATTTGTGCCACTTCTTTGATATCGGCACCTGCTACAAATGCAAAAGAGCCGCCTCCGGTTATAATCGCTACCTTGGCACTCGAATTGGAAGCAATCCCTTCGAACGCCTCTCCAAGCTCCTGAATCGTCTGTCGATTCAAGGCATTGACGGGAGGATGATCGATGGTGACAATTGCCAAGCGATCTTCGATAGAAACTTTAACCCATGCCCCGGCACTAGGCACTTTTTCCTCCCCATGGTCGAATGAATTAGGTGTAGTCGAAAAAACCTTTCTTGGATGCTTTACCCAGATGTCCTGCCGCTACTCTTCGCTTTAAAAGCGGGGAGGGCCAGAATCGTTCGCCGTACTGCTGGGTGAATGCCTCAAGCTCCCGGAGCACCACATCGAGCCCGATTTCATCCGCATAATGGAGAATACCCCCCTTGACCTGCGGAAAGCCTAAGCCGGCGATAACCGCCAGGTCCACATCGGAGGCGGTACAAACGTGTTCCTCCACACAGCGAATCGCCTCATTCACCATGGGAAGGACCACGCGGTTTACCGAGAAAGCACTGGGTGTTTTTTGCAAAGCGCGTAATTCGGCAATCACGCGCTCAAGCTCCGGATCCGGTTGACCGGCTTGCTCTCCATAGAGATAAAAACCTGCACCCGTTTTGGCACCCAAGCGCTTTAAATCATGCAATCGCTGCCAGATCTCAGCAGGGCGCATCCGGCTGCCATAAGCATCCAGTAAGATCTGGACGACTTCCCTGCAGACATCGAAACCGAGATTGTCCACCAGCGTAAATGGCCCCATAGGAAAACCAAAAGCGACCAGCGCCTCATCGATCTGCCGCGGATTGGCGGCACCCTCTTGCACGCAAAACGCCGCTTCATTCAAGTAAGGCATGAGGATCCGGTTGACCAGAAAACCCGGGCATTCGTTGACGCGGACCGGCAGTTTCCGCAAGCTTTCAGAAAAAGCCAGGATGTCGCCGATTGTCTCCTCGGAAGTTTCCAGACCAGGGATCACTTCAACGAGTTTCATCACATGCGCTGGATAGAAAAAATGCATTCCGATGACTTTATGGGGACGCCGTGTCACACCTGCCAGTGCAGAGATGGAGAGGGACGACGTATTGGAAGCCAGAATGGCGGACTCGGAAAGTGCTTCATCCAATTCGTGAAAGATCCGCTTCTTTAAGTCCAGCTTCTCCGGGACCGCCTCGATGACAAGATCGACGTCTTTAAATGCACTGTAATCAGTCACCCCGCTAACGAGGCGGCATTTGCTCTCCACTTCGTCTTGGGTCATTTTGCCTCGATCCGCTCGGCGCTGATAGATTTTGCGCACGACGGCAAGGCCCTGATCGACCCGGCTTTGGTCTACATCTTTCAAGAGAACCGGCAAGCCGCTAAAGCTGATCACCTGGGCGATCTCAGCGCCCATGGC
>JACPAW010000021.1 GCA_016180605.1 Candidatus Omnitrophota bacterium
GCCCGGGCTTTAGTCAATGATCCGGCACTTTTATTGTGCGATGAGCCGACAGGAAACTTGGATTCTCACACGGGAGAGGAGATCATCGAACTGTTAATGAGTTTGCATAGCCGCCAAAAACGGGGTTTGGTCGTGGTAACGCATCATGTTAAGCTGGCAGAGCGAGCGGAGAAGGTGATTGTCCTTGAGGATGGGCGGATTGTGCAGGAACGAAGCTCGAAATGAAAGCCTCCCGATTCTAGGCTGAAGGCTGTAGGCTAAGGCATTGCCCTAGAGCCTAGAGCCTCGAGCGAACAAAGGATTCTTAAACAGAGGGATTATGATGAGAATCTATTTGAATGGAAAATTTGTGGAGCGTTCACAGGCGCTGATTTCCGTGTTTGACCACGGCCTTTTGTACGGCGATGGGGTATTCGAAGGAATCCGTTCTTACAACGGGCTCATTTTTAAACTGCAAGAGCACATCGAACGGCTCTTCGAATCGGCCCATACCATCATGCTGAAGATTCCCATGAGCCATTCCGAGTTGACCGATGTCGTCAAACAAAGCCTTCGGATCAACCGATTGCGCGATGCCTATATCCGCTTGGTGGTCACGCGCGGCGAAGGAGACCTGGGTCTGGATCCGCGAAAGTGCGTGCGGCCGACGGTGTTTGTGATCGCGGACAAAATCGAGCTCTATCCCAAGCAGCTCTATGAGCGGGGCCTGGAGCTGATCACGGTAGCCACCCAGCGCAATGTTCCCGAGGCCTTAAACCCGCAGATCAAATCGCTCAACTACCTCAATAACATCCTCGCCAAGATCGAAGCCATCACCGCGGGGTTTGAGGAAGCCATTTTGCTCTCGCACTCTGGCTACGTCACGGAATGCACCGGTGAAAATATCTTTACGGTAAAGGGAAAAGCGTTGCTTACCCCGCCCGCTTATATCGGAGTCCTCCGCGGGATTACGCGCCAGACGGTTATGGGTATCGCCCGGCGTTTTCGCCTTTCGGTGCAGGAAGAGCTTTTGACGCGCCATGATCTGTTTAACGCGGATGAGGTTTTCCTAACGGGTACCGCTGCGGAGATTGTGCCAGTCGTGAAGATCGATGGCCGCCTCATCGGGCAGGGAAAGCCAGGTCCCGTCACAAAGAAACTCCAGAAGGCTTTTCGCGAACTGACGAAGACCCAAGGGGTCCGGTATTAAAAGGCAGCACACAGCATCCAGCACACAGCAATCAGAACGGGGACATGAGACAGGATAGAGGTTGGAAGTTAGAGGTTGGAAGTTGGAAAGAGACGAGTGCATTGAGCGATGAAGTTATTCCAACATCCTACTTCCAAATTCTTACTTCTACCACCCATCATTTTACCCCTCTGTGTGCTGTCTGCTGAGTGCTGTGTGCTAATTCATGCGGATACTTTGCCAGGCGCAAGAAACCTGGTAGACTATGGTTGCATCAAACCGGGTTCTAATGGGGTTCTATCCCGATAATCAGCGACGGTAAAATATGTTGTGCGAATTGTGCAAACAAGTTCAAGCGACGGTTCATCTGACCGAAATCGTCAATGATCAGATGACCGAATTGCATCTGTGCGAAGGCTGCGCGAATCAAAAAGGCGCTCAAGTCGAGAGCCATTTTGGCCTTGCGGATCTGCTTTCGGGCTTGGCAGACTTCAGCAAACCCTCCGAGACGGAGGAGGTCTCTACTAAATCCTGCCCCACTTGCGGCATGACCTATGAGGATTTCCGCAAGGTGGGGCGCTTAGGATGTGCGGCCTGCTACCAGACTTTCAAGCGCAGCCTGGGAAGTTTGCTTAAGCGCATCCACGGATCGCCGATTCATTTGGGCAAGTCTCCGACTCGTTTGGTCAAGCCGGCCAAGGCAAAATCAGAGCTGGCGGAGTTAAAACGCCGCTTGGGCCGCGCGATTGAAAAGGAAGAATTCGAAGAAGCGGCACGCCTACGGGATTTGATCCGCAAGATGGAGCAGGAACAGCAAAAGCCGAAGAAAGCATCCTAATGGCAAAAGAACTCGATCAGCTGCTCAAGCAAACCAGCGAATGGCTGCGGGGTGTTGGACCTATGTCCGATATCGTCATGTCCAGCCGCATTCGTTTGGCGCGCAATTTGGAATCGTTTCCGTTTGCCACTCGTGCAAATAAGAGTTCTCAGGCAGGGGTGCTGCAGGCAGTAAAAGAGGCTTTGTTGCATTGTGAGGCGCTCAAACAGCCTTTGATCTTTGAAATGGCCAGCCTCGATGAAGTCGACCGTCAATTTCTCGTCGAGCGCCATCTCGTTAGCCGCGAACAAATCGTTCATACCGATCATAAAGCGGTGGCCATTGGCCTAGGCGAAGTGATCAGTATTATGATCAATGAGGAAGACCATCTGCGCATCCAGGTGATGCAGTCTGGGTTGAACCTGGAGGATGCTTGGGGGTTAATCGATGCGCTGGATGATGAGCTCTCCGAATTGTTACCCTATGCCTATTCCAGCGACTGGGGATATCTGACTTGCTGCCCCACCAATACCGGAACCGGCCTTAGAGGTTCCGTCATGGCGCATTTGCCCGCTCTGGTCATCACCAAGCAAATCAGTAAGGTGCTCCACACCATTACCAAGCTCGGTTTGACGGCTCGGGGCCTATTCGGCGAGGGGACCGAAGCTTCGGGAAACTTTTTCCAGATTTCCAACCAGGTCTCCATGGGCCGCTCAGAAGATGAAATCATCGAGAGCATCGACCGGATCCTGAAGGAAGTCATCCATCAGGAGCAGGCGGCTCGCGAAGCGCTCATGACGAACAATCGCGCGCAACTGGAAGACCGCATCTGGCGGGCGTTCGGTATCCTGCGCTATGCCAAAACGATGAGTTCCACCGAGGCTTTAGACCTTTTTTCCGCAGTCAGGCTGGGGGTGGATCTTAAAATCATGAACGGTTTGGACCGTTCCATTGTGAATGAGCTTTTTCTTTTCTCGCAACCGGCGCATTTGCAAAAGCTGGAGGCTAAATCCCTTTCAGCCAAGGACCGGGATCTGACGCGCGCGCAACTGATCCGGCAGCGACTGGGCGGGAAAAGCTAAGAAAGAGGAAGTCCGATCGTCAACAACGGGGTGCCCCATGTTCAATAAATTCACAGAGCGTGCACGGAAAGTCATTCTCCTTGCAAAGGAGGAGGCAAAACGGTTCAACCACGACTACATTGGAACAGAGCACATTCTCCTGGGCTTGATCCGCGAAGGAGAAGGGGTCGCGGCAGCAGTGTTGCAAAAGCTGGGTCTGTCGCCTGAGAAAATCCGCTTGGAAGTGGAAAAGCTCGTTCAGAGCGGTCCCAGTACCATGGTTTCGGGGGACATTCCTTTTACTCCCAAGGCGAAAAAAGTCATTGAGCTGGCCATGGAGGAAGCACGCAGCTTGGGCCACAACTATATCGGCACCGAGCATCTTTTGCTGGGCCTAATCCGCGAGGGAGAAGGAGTGGCCTCCCAGGTGCTCATGAATCTGGGGCTGGATTTAAACCGCGTGCGTAATGAAGTGATTACCCTCTTGGGCTCTTCCAGTCCGGCTTCCGGAACGGGTGCGCCGGGCGGGGCTCGGACGAAAACGCCGGCACTGGATGCTTTTGGGCGAGACTTAACGCAGCTTGCCCGGGAAGGAAAGCTGGATCCTGTCATCGGACGAGGAGAAGAGATCGAGCGGGTCATCCAAATCTTGGCACGCCGCACCAAAAATAATCCGGTACTGCTTGGAGAAGCGGGTGTGGGAAAGACGGCCATCGTGGAAGGACTGGCCCAGCGCATCATCAAGGGAGATATCCCGGAAATTTTGCGCGATAAGCGTGTCATCATCTTGGACTTGGCTCTTATGGTTGCGGGTACCAAGTACCGCGGCCAATTTGAAGAGCGCATCAAGGCCGTCATGGATGAAATCCGCCGCAACGAGAACGTCATGCTCTTTATCGATGAGCTCCACACGCTCGTCGGTGCCGGTTCCGCAGAAGGAGCCATCGACGCTTCGAATATCCTCAAGCCGGCACTTTCTCGCGGCGAAATCCAGTGCATCGGAGCCACAACGCTGGATGAGTACCGGAAATATATCGAAAAAGACGCGGCACTGGAGCGGCGTTTCCAAACCATCCTGGTCGAGCCGCCGTCAGTCAGCGAGACCATCGAGATCTTAAAGGGGCTGCGCGATAAGTACGAAGCCCACCATCGCGTCAAATACCTCGATGAGGCGCTGGAAGTGGCAGCGAAATTATCGGATCGCTATGTCGCCGGGCGGTTCCTTCCGGATAAAGCAATCGACTTAATCGATGAGTCCGGTTCTCGGGCGCGCTTGTCCGTTCTGACGATGCCGCCTGAAATCAAGCAGTTGGAAGAGCGTATCGAACAGATCCGAAAAGAGAAGGAAGCGGCTATCAAAGGGCAAGATTTTGAGTTGGCAGCTTCGCTGCGCGATCAGGAGCGGGAAGCTCGAGAGCAATTGGAAAAGATCAAAGGGGAGTGGAAGAAGACCAAGGGCGAAGCCATGCCGGTTATCAGCGCTGAGGACATCGCCGTGGTTCTCTCGAAATGGACCGGCATTCCGCTCGTACGCCTGGAACAAAAAGAAACCGAACGGCTCCTTAAGATGGAGGAGAATCTCCATAAGCGGGTTATCGGACAGGAAGAAGCCATTGCCGCGATTGCCCGAGCCATCCGGCGCTCGCGCGCGGGAATTAAGGATCCCCGTCGTCCTATCGGCTCGTTTGTCTTCTTGGGCCCTACGGGTGTGGGGAAGACACTCTTGGCCCGTGCTTTGGCGGAATTCCTTTTTGGTGATGAAGAAGCACTCGTCCAACTGGACATGTCCGAGTACATGGAGAAATTCAATGTTTCCCGCCTGGTAGGAGCCCCTCCGGGTTATGTCGGATATGAAGAAGGCGGCCAGTTGACGGAGCGCATCCGTCGCCGGCCTTACTCGGTGGTCTTGCTCGATGAAATCGAAAAAGCGCACCCGGATGTATTCAATCTCCTCCTGCAAGTGCTCGAGGAGGGAAGATTGACGGATAGTTTCGGACGAAGGGTGGACTTCCGTAATACCGTCTTGATTATGACATCTAACCTGGGGGCGGAACTGCTCAAGCGCCAGGGTAGCATTGGTTTTGCCCCTGCCTCGCAGGAAGTGACCTTTGAGAAAATGAAGGGGCAGCTGATGGATGAAGTCAAGCGCACCTTTAAACCGGAGTTCTTAAACCGCATCGATGAGGTGATTGTCTTCCATCCGCTCTCCCACGATGATTTAGTGCGCATCGTGGAGCTGGAAATCAACATGGTGAAGGATCGGATGCAAGAGCAGGGAATCACAATCGAGCTGGATGCCTCTGCAAAAGACTTCCTGGTGGAAAGAGGGTTTGACCAAATTTACGGCGCGCGTCCTTTGAAGCGGGTCATCCAGCGGTTCGTAGAAGACCCGCTGGCAGAAGCCGTGATTGCAAAACGCGTCAAGCCCGGTGCTGTCGTTCGGATGTCCCGCAAGTTCGACACACTGGATTTTGAGGAACAAGCACCCGTTATTCCCTCTGCTCCTGCGGCACCCTGAACCCATGATCGGCCGACTGTCCAGCTCCTTCCTCCAGACGACGGCTGCTGCAGGGGCCTGGGCGGTCGATCTTTTCTGGTACGCAGGAAGCCTCACCTTGCTCTTTACCCAAACTTTAGGAGGGGCTTTTTGCCGGCCGCTCCGGGGCAAGGCGATCATGGAGGAGTTGTTTAAGGTCGGGGTCAAGTCCTGGTTCATCGTTGCTGTCTCTTCGCTCTTCATCGGGATGGTGCTTGCTTTTCAAAGCGCCTACCAGATGAAGAAACTCGCCGCTGAAGTTTACATCGCAAGCCTCGTTGCCCTCTCGGTCGTCCGCGAAATTGGCCCCGTCATGACGGCGTTAATTGTGGCCGGCCGGGTGGGTTCTGCCATTGCCGCTGAATTAGGCACGATGAAGGTGACCGAACAAATCGATGCCCTGATGACCCTGGCGGCGGATCCAGTGCGATTTCTTGTCGTGCCGCGCTTCTTGGCATTGATCGTGGCACTCCCCCTTCTGACTCTCTGGGCGGATGCCATCGGAATTTTGGGAGGATTCATCGTGGGAACCGTAAAGCTTGGCGTATTGCCAAGTTTATATTGGAAGATGACGACGATCCCGCTGGTTTTCAAGGACTTGTTCTCCGGCTTGCTCAAAGCCTTTTTGTTCGGAATGATCATCTGTATCGTGAGCTGTTTTGAGGGTTTCCGCACGGAAGGGGGAGCGGAGGGAGTTGGCCGTTCCACGACGGTTGCGGTCGTGACATCCTTTATCCTTATTATCACGGCAGATTGCATTTGCACCGCATTGTTCTACTTTGTCTGGCGGTAACCAGTTTGCGCGTAAACGCGTGAGCGCGTGATCGCGTTAACGCGTTTAGAACATTTTGAAACCAACGTGCTAACCCATTCACCCGTTCACTCGTTCACCCGTTCACGCGCAAACGCGCTCACGCGTTCACGCAACCATGATTGAAATCCGTGACTTATCGAAATCGTTCGAGGAGCACAAGGTCCTGGAGCGCGTCAATTTGACGATTCGCTCCGGGGAAACCATGGTGATCATCGGGCGCTCCGGCTGTGGCAAGTCCGTCCTTTTGAAGCACATCATCGGCCTCATCAAGCCCGACTCCGGAACCGTGCGAGTCGACGGGGTGGAAGTGCCCCGTGTCAGCGGTCCGGAGCTGGACCGCTTACGGTTGCGATTCGGGATGCTGTTTCAAGGGGCAGCCCTTTTCGATTCCATGACCGTTGATGAAAATGTCGGTTTTCCCCTGCGGGAACACACAACCTTATCCGACAGCGCTATCCGCCAGCGGGGTGAGGAGTGCCTTCAGTTGGTTGGATTGCAGGGAATCGAGGAGCTCTATCCTTCAGAGCTTTCCGGCGGGATGCGCAAGCGCGCGGGCTTAGCCCGAGCCCTGGCAATGAGTCCGGAGATGGTGTTGTACGATGAGCCCACAACCGGTGTGGACCCGATCATGGGAGACGTGATCAATGATCTGATTATTGCCTTGCGCGATCGGCTGAAGGTGACTTCGGTTGTGGTCACCCATGATATGCGAAGCGCTTACAAAGTGGCAGACCGAATCGCCATGCTTTACAATGGGGGCATTATTGCGGTTGGCACCCCGGAAGAAATCCGTGGGTCTTCCAACGCGGTCGTACAGCAGTTCATTAAAGGAGAGGCGGTCGGCCCCATTCAGGAAGGACTGCCCGATCGCCGAGTGCTTTCGCGTTGGACGCCGGGCGCTCGGTTAGGGTTGCGGTAGCGATTATTAAAGGGAGGTTTCTGCAATGACGCAGCGCTGGACCCTGGAAATTAAGGTAGGAGCTGCGGTTGTCATCAGCCTGGGGTTGTTTGTCTTTTTCATTTTTGCGATTGGGGATTTAGCGACTGCTTTTCAGCCGGGGTACCGGCTGCGGGTCGTATTTGACTCAGCCAACGGTATCACCGAAGGCTCTCCCGTTCAATATGCCGGTGTGGAAGTAGGCAAAGTGCAGTCTGTGCACATTGTCTATCTCAAAGAGCAGGCTCAGCCTAAAGTACAGTTGCTCGTCCGCCTGCCTTCCCATATTAACGTGCGCGCCGATGACCAAGCTTCCATCAGCACGTTTGGTCTGCTTGGAGAAAAATATCTGGAGATCAGGCCGGGAGTCGGCGATGGGCCTATTCTTGGGCCGGATGGCCAGCTTACGGGAAATCCTCCGGTGTCTACCGAGCGCATTATGGAACGCTCCAACGAAGTCCTGACCGAATTCAAGCAGGCTCTGGAAGGGCTCAATACGCTCGTCGGGGATCCGGAGGCGCGCATTTATCTTAAAGAAGCGATCCAGGAGGCGCGTGATGCGACCCGTAACTGGAAAGCGCTGGGCGAGAGGCTGAACTTGGCGATGTCCTACGCAGAATCCGGAGAAGGAAATGTGGGGAAATTCCTCTTCTCGGATGAGCTTTACCAACGGGTCGTCTTGCTGGTAGAAGATCTGCGTGCCCACCCATGGAAGCTTCTGGTCCGCTCTAAGTCTAAATCTACGCCGAACCCACAGCCTCCCACACATTCAACCCCAAACCCGTAGGGCCATCTAAATGCGCCCACAAATGCATTTTAACATTCGAGGCGCATTTACCCTGAGCGAAGTCGTGGTTCGACTCCCGCTGGTCGCTCACCACGATCCTGAGCGGAACCCACTCGTTCGAATGTTAAGATGCAGTGTGGGTTCCATTTAGGCTCGCTCGATGGATACGTTTCCGCAATGTCCAAGCTAAAAACGAAAGCGCTTTACGTATGCCAGCAATGCGGTGCGCAATCCGTCAAATGGCTGGGCCGTTGTCCTAGCTGCGGGGAGTGGAATACCTTAGTGGAAGAGATGGTGGAGACGGCCCCTCGCCGCGAATTTTCCCTGGAAGCGGCAGCCCCTACTTTACTGGAGCAGGTATCCCTCGATGACACGCAGCGATTGAGAACCGGTTGGGGAGAGTTCGACCGCGTTTTGGGCGGCGGCATTGTGCCAGGATCGGTAGTCTTGGTTGGCGGCGAGCCGGGTATCGGCAAGTCTACGCTATTGTTGAGCATTGCCGGTGCCTTGGCTTCTGTCGGAAAAAACGTCCTATATGTCAGCGGAGAAGAGTCGCTGCGTCAAACGAAGTTGCGCGCTGCACGGCTTGGCTTAGCGCAGGCCAAGATCCAGTTATTGGCGCAGACCCAACTGGAAATCGTTGTGGAAGCGATCAAGCGGGTGAGTGCGGATGTGGTCATCGCCGATTCGATCCAAGTCATGGAAACGCAATTTTTGGGTTCGGCACCCGGATCGATCGGACAGGTCCGCGCCTGCGCCCAGGAGTTGGTTCGATTGGCCAAAGAGACGCACACGGCACTTTTTCTAGTTGGCCATGTGACAAAGGAAGGCTATCTGGCTGGCCCAAAGGTGCTGGAACATTTGGTGGATACGGTGCTTCATTTCGAAGGGGAACCGTCGAGCGGATTTCGCATCCTGCGATCCAGCAAAAATCGGTTCGGTGCAACGCACGAGCTGGGCGTATTTCATATGACTTCAGAAGGGCTGGTCCAGGTCGAAAATCCTTCTGAATTCTTCCTCAGCGACCGCAAAGAAGCAGCGCCGGGGTGCATGGTGACGGTAAGCCTCGAAGCAAGCCGCCCGCTTTTGGTTGAGGTCCAAGCGCTCACGAGTCCTTGTGGCATCGGGTTTCCGAGGCGCCGTACGGCAGGGCTGGATTTCAATCGGCTTTCTATGTTGCTGGCTGTCCTGGAGAGGCGAGCCGGTTTCCACCAGCTTGCCCAACAGGATGTGTTTGTTTCTTCGCTGGGTGGAGTGCGTCTGTTGGAGCCGGCGGCGGATTTGGCGGTGGCGATTGCCATTGCCTCTAGCGTTCGTGAGAGGCCCTCACGCCTGCGGGACGCGGCGATTGGCGAAGTGGGTTTGACCGGGGAAGTCAGGACGGTTGCCAATATCGGACAGCGGCTTCACGAGGCTAAGCGCCTCGGATTTGAGAGATGTTTCTTGGCCGCAGGACGCGGCCTGTTGGAAATGGATGGCATGGAAGTGATCCCTGTGCATCATGTGCGGGAAGCGGTGGCACGGGCGTTGGAATAATGGAGTCATACCATCATGAATCTTAGGTTTGTCCGGGGAGGATTCATTGTTCTTAGCGTATTACTTGGTTCCCAGATTATGGGCCAGGCTTCCAGCTGGCCTATGTGGCTGCGGCTGGTATTAGGAGCGGTTGCCGGCGTGATGCTGGTTTTTTTTGAGGCGTTTCTCCATCGTTTCGGGCGCGTCTCCGTCCGGGGCTTCTCCGCAGCGGTCTTCGGTTTGTTGTTTGGCATCATCATGGCGAAATTAGTCTCGGATGCCATTTTGCTGATTCCTTTTGATGAAGGGACCACTGCGAATCTGCGAGTGGTGCTGACTTGGGTATTCTGTTATTTGGGGATGGTGATGGCGCTGCGCGGCCGAGATGAGTTCACCGTGATTATTCCCTACGTGCGGCTGGCACGCAATGATCGCCGGGAAGAATCCGCATTGGTCGATACCAGTGCGATTATCGACGGCCGCCTGCTTGATCTTTGCCGTTCGCGTTTTATCGAAGGGCGCTTGGTCATCCCCCGCTTTGTCTTAAAAGAGCTCCAGGCTGTGGCAGACAGCACGGATCCGGTGAAACGAAGCCGGGGCAAGCGCGGCCTTGAAGTTTTGAATCAATTGCGTCAATTGACCAACATCGATGTGCGCATTCATGAAGAAGATCTGCCGGCGATCGGAGAGATTGACGCAAAGTTGGTCAAGCTAGCACAGATCCTGAATTTGCGGGTGATCACGAATGACTACAATCTGAATAAAGTGGCCGAGCTGCAGGATGTCAGTGTCTTGAATGTCAATGCGCTAGCCCAAGCGCTGCAACCGGTGGTTCTTCCTGGGGAGGCGCTTGAAGTAAAACCCATCAAAGAAGGCAAGGAACACCACCAGGCCATTGCCTATCTGCCCGATGGCACGATGGTCGTAGTGGAAAATGGGCGAGGCTTGATCGGGCAGACCGTGCGGGGCTTGGTGACGAGCGTCCTGCAGACTTCGGCTGGCAGGATGATTTTCTTAAAGCCAGAAGCTGCCTCGCCAAAGCGGTTGGTCGGCTAACCTGGCAAGGTGCAAGGTACAAGGGGCGCTCTTGCCTTTAGTCTAAATGGAACCACCAATGCATCTTAACATTCTGGGTGGTTCCATTTACCCCGAGCAAGCGAAGCGCGTCGAGGGGTTACCCTTCGACTTCGCTCAGGGTAAATGCGCCAAATGTTAAATTTCATTTGTGGGCGCATTTAGAGCAACTTGAGAATGCGAGGTGCGGTGGCGGCAATTGTTCCAGCGGCGGGGAAGGGCCGGCGCTTTGGCGGATCCCTCACCAAGCCGTTTACTTTAGTGAATGGTCATCCGATGCTAGCCTATGTGCTTTGGAGGCTGCAGGAGAGCCGTTCGATTCGCTGGATCATTCTTTTAGTCAGAACTCAGGATCTTTCTCGAGCTTCGGATCTGTTGCGGCGCTATCGGATTACCAAGGCATTGCCGCCGAAATCCGGGGGAGTCTGCCGGGCTGACTCCGTAGCACGGGGTTGTGCTGCGCTTCCGCCAGAGGCAAAATGGGTGCTCATCCATGACGGAGCTCGTCCGTGCATCAGCACGGCACTTCTTGAGCGATGCGTTGTTTCCGCACGTCGCTATCAGGCAGTTGCCTTAGGTGTACCAGCTTCTGTTACGGTAAAAAAAGTGGACTCCAAGTTTTGGGTGAAACAGACACTCAAGCGCAGCGAGCTGTGGTTGGTGCAGACTCCGCAAGTATTCCGGAAAGAGTGGCTGTTGGAATCGCTGTATCGGGGGGGCAATCGCCTCGCACGCTTTCCCGATGATGCCGCTCTAGTAGAAGAAGCTGGTTTTCCGGTGCGTATGGTTCCGGGAGATCCGTTCAATATCAAGGTGACGACTCGAGAAGACTTGATTCTCGCAGAGGCCATCTTGCGCCATCGACAAGATTTCAGAAATCAGAAAACAGAGGTCAGAAATCAGAAGTCAGAAATCAGAAATTACTAAAATCTGACCTCTGACCTCTGATTTCTGTCTTCTGCTTGACTATAAGATGAGAATAGGTATCGGTTACGACGTTCATCGATTCGATCCAAAAAAAAGCTCCTTGAAGCTGGGGGGTGTTTCCATTCCGCGTGCGCAGGGGCTGGCAGGCCATTCGGATGCGGATGTGCTGCTTCATGCAATTGCAGATGCGCTCTTTGGGGCTGTGGGGGAGGCGGATATCGGAGAGCAATTTCCCTCCAGCAATCCACGTTACCGTAATGCGCACAGCCAGATTTTTGTGGAAGCGGCAAGGCTTGCGATTAAGCGCCGTGGCTGGGCTATCCAAAATTTGGATGCGATCGTGATTGCGGATGCCCCGCATCTTGGCGGGCATAAGTCATCCCTTCGCCAATCCATCAGCCGGCTGCTTCATATTAATCCAGAGCAGGTTTCCATTAAGGCAAAAACGACTGAAGCTTTTTGCCCAAGCGGTCAGGGAATTGCCGCACAAGCGGTGGTTCTTGTGAATACGCGGAATAAAAAGACTAAGGTGGCGAAATGAGCTGGTTTTGGATACTCGTCGTTTTGGTTGCTGTGGGAGTTTTCATTCGGCTTCTGTTTGCACCGGAGGTCAAAGCCTGCTTTGAGCGGGACCCTGCAGCCCGAAATATCCTCGAAGTGCTTTTCACATACTCGGGCTTGCACGCCATTATGGCTTATCGGCTGGCTCACCCCTTGGAGCGCCTGAAGATTCCCTTTCTCCCGCGCCTGATCATGGCCCTGGCGCGCTTTTTAACGGGAATTGAGATTCATCCTGGAGCCCAAATCGGCCGAGGCTTGTTTATTGATCACGGAGTGGGGGTCGTTATTGGAGAAACCGCCATCATCGGGCACAACGTGACATTGTTTCAAGGAGTCACCCTGGGAGGAACGGGAAAGGAACGAGGCAAGCGCCACCCGACGATTGGAGACCGTGTCGTCGTCGGAGCCGGTGCCAAAATTCTAGGCAATATCAGAATTGGAAACGAGGCGATGATCGGGGCCAATGCCGTTGTCGTACGCGATGTTCCGGATCATTCCACGGTAGTGGGTGTTCCAGGGCGGGTGACGCGTACGAAGGATCGGCACTTCCCAGGAATCAATTTAGATCATTCCCATCTTCCGGATCCTTTGACGGAACGGCTGGAGCTGCTCCAGCACGAGATCGATGCTCTCGAGAAGCATCTCAAAGAACACCGCAAGCCGCACACCTCTTAGAGCGCCTATCAAAAAGACTTATGGGCGCTCTGGCTCTAGGTTCTAGGCTCAAGGTTCAAGGCAAGTTCTTGCCTTCAGCCTAGAGCCTCCAGCCTACAGCAAGCTATTTTGTTAGGCGCTCTTAATCATTACCTGTATGAGACTCTACAATACCCTTACCCGATCGGTTGAGTCTTTTGAGCCGTTGGATCCAAAGAGCCGGGCCGTTACCCTTTATGTCTGCGGCCCTACCGTATACGACGATCCCCACCTGGGCCATGCCAGGAGTGCTTATGTCTTTGATGTGCTTCGGCGATACCTTGGCTTCTGCGGCTTTGCGGTTCAATTCGTGCGCAACGTCACGGATGTGGATGACAAGATTATTGAGAAGGCTAAACAAGAGTTAGGGGCAGGGGGCGGGCCGGGGGGGCAAGGGGCGGGGGATATCGCAGGAAAGTGTCAGGAAGTTTCCCAGCGGTACCTGGAAAGTTACCACCGGATGCTGGAGCGGTTGGGAA
>JACPAW010000022.1 GCA_016180605.1 Candidatus Omnitrophota bacterium
GTTCTGTAATCGAGCTTCCTGACATTGTCGTTCATTCAACAGACAGCACGACGCTGAAATTCGCGTATAATTTCATGGAGCTGGGAAATTATGACTTTTCTGTCAGCAACGCAAATGGAATGAGCCGCCAGGTCTCGTTAGAAGTGGTCTTTGCCGGCAGCCCGTCTGTAACAGACCCTTCAGTAAGGATAACTTACCCTAACGGCGGCCAGAGGCTTGAGCTCAACAGGGATTATACATTCACATGGGTGAACACGAACTTCCCTGACGAGCTCTCAGGCCCAGAGAGAAACATCAAATTATATTTGATGCCTTTCGGCACGCCGCCTGCCAGCAGGAATGCATTGAGGATAGGCATCGACTATGCAGCTGCCATAGGCTTTGGCGACGGCGTCCAGAACACAGGCTCATACAATTTCATGATACCTTCAACGCTCCGCACAGACCAGATGTACTGGCTTGTTGTTGAGAGCCCTGAATTTCCTACTGCAATTGACGCCAGCGATGAATTCTTCCTCATCCTGGAGGGATTGCCTGCTGAGACGTGCAGCGACGGCATACAGAACCAGGACGAGACAAACATAGACTGCGGCGGCGTATGCACAGCTACTAACGGCGCTTACTGGTATGATAATTCGTGCCATGTGAATGCACCGTCTTCAGGTGGCGGAGGCTCCGGTGGCAGTGGAGGCGGTTCAGGCGGCGGTGGTTCACCTACTGTCACGAAGACCAATCTTGTTGCAGGCGTATTGTCAATATTCAATTTCAACGATGTAACATTGAAGCAGATATTATTGGTGCCTTCGCAGAGGCTGGCAACTGTGAGAATAACTGTACAGTCATATCCGAGCCAGACAGTGGTTCCGGAAGTTCCCTGTTTGTCGATCACGAGCGGGCTTATCCTCGACTCATCACGATGCTGCTTCCCATTGGGCTGCGCGGTGTTTTGGTAGCCTCTTTCTTTGCGGCATTTCTTTCCACGCTCAGCACGCAACTCAACTGGGGCGCTTCTTATCTTTTAAACGACGGCTATAAACGGTTCCTGAAGCCTAAGGCCAGCGAGCGCCATTATCTTGTCGTCGCACGCCTTCTTCCCTGGATATTAGCAGTGGGTGCCATGGCAGTCGCCTACGTCAATCGCAGCATTGGCGCTTCTTTCACTTTGATCCTAAATCTTACCGCCGGAGTCGGACCCGTCTATCTGCTTCGCTGGTTTTGGTGGCGCATCAATCCTTGGAGCGAAATTGCCGCAATGAGTGCGAGTCTTCCTATGCTCTGGCTGCGCCCTTATGCGCTTCAATGGTTGGGCCTGCTGGAGGGTTCCATCACCCATCTTGGGTTCATGGTCCTCGCCACGGCCTTGGTGTGGCTGCCTGTGACCTTGCTGACAGCTCCATCGGATTCCAGAACGCTTCAGGAATTTTACGCCAGGGTGCAGCCTCCGGGTTGGTGGTCACACTTTAGCTCAAAAGCCAAACAGCCCATTGCTTGGCGTGCGGTTTTATGGCAGTGGGCCCTTGGGACTTACGCGCTTCTGGCAACGACGGTGGCTCCGCTTGCCATTTGGTTCGGATCAAAACCCATTGGGTGGGCCTTAGGACTGAGTGCTTTAGTTGCTTGGGTTTGGATGTGGCGGAAAAACGGCGGCTTAATGCGAACGGGTGAAGCGGGTTAGCCAAATCGATGCTTCATAGAGAACGACCATGGGAATGGCAAAGAAAACGAGGCTCACGATATCCGTGGTGGGGGTAACGATGGCCGCGACGATCACCAGCACTAAGATGGCATACGGCCGCTGCTGACGAAGCCACTCGCTTGTGACAATCCCAACTCGCGCTAGAAGAAACAAGACAACCGGAAGCTCAAAAATAATCCCGCACCAGAAACCGAGTGTCGTTACGAAAGAAAGATACCGGTCGATGGAAATAATCGGAACGAGTTCCTCTTGACCAATCCCAAGCAAAATATTCAAAGACGCAGGAAGAAGCAGCACGTAGGCAATCACTACACCAAGTAAGAATTGAAAGCTTCCCCAGCCGATAAAAAGCAGCCCCAAGTTGCGCTCACGCACGGTTAAGCCAATTTTCACAAAACCCCACACTTGTGCGAGGATAAACGGCATGGCCAAAACAAGCCCGGAAAGCACGGCGACCTTCGTATAGGCTATAAGCGGCTCGGTGGGCGTGAAAAAAGCGAAGTGCTCAAGCCAAGGTTGGGCAGGACGTTTTAGCCATTGCAGAATAAGATCCAGCTGGGTTGCTGCAATGGCAATTCCCGCAAAAAGAAACAAAAGACTGAAGGCTAGCCTTCTGCGCAATTCTTCCAAATGATCCGCGAGTGTTAATAGCCGCACTTGCTCGGTACCCGAGTGCAAGGGGAAGAAAAATTTCTTAATATGAGGACTCCGGCTGGATCATTTCAAAACCTGCCTGCGCAAAGTGTTGGTCAAAAGCAAACGCCCATTGGAGCCGCAGCTCTTTCATGAGCACAAACGATAGACAATCCACAAAGCTGAACTCTTTATCCGTGTACCGTTGGAAGAACTCCCAGGCTTCACTATCCTGGCGGGCATCGGAGCGAAGAATTTCAAGGACCGGGCTTGCCCATAGGTCATTGCCGCAAATGACGGCTTGACGATAACTTGTCCGTCGGCGTACTAGCGTAATAGTTTCGGAAATAACGTCTCTAGTGGTATAGAGGATGGCTTGGCGTTGCCGTAAGAAGGTCCAGATCTGCTTGGCTTGCTCGTGGTAGGCGTCGTTCCGATGGTAGAGAGCCGCAAAAGCGCTGGTGTCAATGAAGCACTTTGTCATGCCTCATAGAGATAATCGTCATGGTTCACCGAAAGATCACTCTCCTTCGCTTCAAAAAGGCCTAAGTGTCTGGTAATTGGATCCTGATCCCATCGAAGGCGATTTTTTTGAAGCAACCCCTCGATGGCCTCACGTACTATCTGGGCAAAAGAGGTGTGCTTTTCCCGCGCTAAGTGCCTCAGGCTCTTATATTGTGCTTCCGGAAGATATAGCTGAACTCGTCGTTCGGTGACTGACATCTATATATACCTCACTTTACTTCACAAGTATACAGTATAAAGCCTTGGGAATCAAGCAGTTGATAAAGGAAACATTCGTCCGGCTTATAGAAAGCGGCGGGCGATATCCGCGTAGAAGGGAGGATGAATCCAATATTCGACGTGCGCCACACCCCATCCGCTGGCAAGTTTCAGTTCTACATTGTCCAGTCGGTGATAAAAATCCAGATAGCCGCTGATGGGATCTTTGTCATTGTAATAATTGACCCAAGGAAGCGGCTCTAGGACGGGTTGAATCGGACTGACCACGACATGCGCGTTTTTATGAAAAGAAAAGGGACGGCGCTTAAAGGAATATAACTGCTCCAGAATCTGGCGGCGTACGTACTGGGATTGGGCCGTGTGTTCTCTAAAAAAGAATGCGATCTTATCCAGCGGTGATCCGAATGTCACCAGGCCACCTAGCTTTGACAGGGGCATGGTCGAACCAGTAGCATGGCTTGAGAGAATGCTGAGGCGGTTCAAGGTATCGTAGGCGATCACACTACCCAAAGAGTGCCCCGCGAGAATCACCTGATCACAAGGCGTGTGCGTGACGACTTCTTCCAATAGCTTGAAACTTTCCTTCAAGATTTGCTGGCGTACTCGGAAATGACGCGATTTTTGATCCGTCGTGCTATAGATGGCGATGTCGCCGATGTAGTCGACAATGAACTGGGTGGCTCGGTTTTCCAACCATGCCCGCAACAGCCGCGCCCAGCGAAAATGAAACCGTTTCAAAACAGCAATGGCCAATCGGATCAACGGATAAATCCAGCGTAAGCGTTGAAGAATTTCATTGAGCTTGGACCAGTAGGGACGATTGTTTCCTTTGAAGCGATCCAGAAGCTGGTTGTTTTCTTCGTAGAACCGAATGGCACCACGGATCGTCGTATCGAGCCATAGCCAAATCTCTTCTTCGCCGATTTTCTCCTGAGTCAGGTAGGCCCAGTAATACTCATGCACATCGATGAGCCAGTTGGCATTCGAAGAATCCCCGTCTTTTGGAGAAAAACGACAGAAACTTTCCGTCCAGGCACCCCCGGATGCTCCCGCGCGCTCTGCCAGCTGATGCGACAAGACGAAATCCACTCCAGCTTCATCCAAAAGGTTGGCAATGCCGCGCGCAAAGACATCGAGCGTTTCAAAGGGATCCTGCTGGCCGATTCCATGGACCACAAAGAACGCGGTGCGGCGTTTCGGTACAAAAGGGCTGCTCATCAGGCTGTCGCTGCGGTAGATGTTTGCGGTTCGCGCAAGAGTTGCACGAATTCGTGGACGACCATGTACGCATCTGTCAGGATGCGCTGGTATTCTTTTGAAAACATGGGATTTACCAGAAACGTCGCTACCCAAACCGGCCCGTGCGATTCCCTTTTAGCGAAGGCGCTCTTTATCCGCTCCATAGATTCGGCAACCAGAGGCTCTGAAAGATGTTTCCTCATGATGGCAGCCACTTCGCGAGGGCCCTCTCCGTAGTGCGCGGCAAGTGCGTAAATGTCATAGGCGTCTTTCTCGCGATAGCGTTCACCAAGGACGATTCCCTTCATCGCAAGACAGCCGATTAGATCCGCCATTCGCATATGAACGGAAAGCTCTCCTGCTTCCGGCAGCACTCCAGAAATCTCGACTTTGCTTTGGTGCCGAAAAGCCGCTTCGCAGCCGTATATTTTCCGGGCCACCAAATCATCCTGGACCGGGATGCTTAAGGTGCGTGGTTTTTCTGAAGCCTCGAAGGCAGTTAAGAAGTCAATGCGAATCGTGTAGGGTTTGCGGGTAAGCGGCGAGGTAACCGTCCGCTCGAAGCTAGAAGGAAGTGCCAAACGGCGATCCGCCAGCATACGATAGCCATGCTGTGTCAGAAGCTCGACGATTGTCGCATACTGAGGGGCCTTGACTTGCACCGGATCCACCGCCAAATCGATGTCGATTGAGCCCACATGAATAAAAGGATCTTGTGCTCGCTTGTGCTGTTCCAGGAGCAAAAATGGAACCCATCCACCAACGAGTACCAGCGACTCCTGGTAAGACCGCAAAATCGTCAGCACTTCCAATAAAACCGAGCGCGAAGCACTCGTGACTCCTGGGCCATACCACTGGGCCGTACGCGCTTGCTCCATGAAAGCTCTCTAAATGCGCCCAAGATTGAATGTTAACAATGATGGCGCATTTACCCTGAGCCTGTCGAAGGGTACCCCTCGACGCGCTTCGCTTGCTCGGGGTAAATGGAACCCACTCGATCGAATGTTAAAAGATGCAATGTGGGTTCCATTTAGAACCCTAAGCGTTCTTTGCGAAGAAACTCCGCCTGCTCGCGGCCCCGTGCCGGGTCTTGCCACAGGTCTAGGTAAACTTGAATATCGCCGCAGAGATGGATTCCATCCACTTCACGGGTACGGTAAAAAACTCCGGCATCGTAAGGAATACGAAAAACCACATTAGGCCCTTCTTCAACAGGCCGCAAATCCAGCGCTGCTTTCCACCCATCGATGGCCATTTCATCCGCCACATAGCACGAAAGCATTTCAATTCCCCTCACAAACGGAGCCACGAGCGAAGCGGCAGTAAAGGAGGTCGCGGCGTATCGCCATTGGTTTTGCCTTCCTACTTCAGCGACGCGCGAAAGCAGTGCCTGGGGTTCACGAATGAAGCTATAAAACGAATAAAAGTGTGGCTGCGGGGAATACGCCTCGCGCCAGGATTCCAGAAGCCGTTCGGGTTGTGTCAGTAAAAAGCGCCGGCTCTCGTCATGGCGTGCATATTCTTCTTCGATTAGCCTTCGGCAAACTTGAGAACTCTGGCCCAGGCTGACTTCGGCAGTTACGGCAAGCTCACTGACTTGCCATCGTCTTTGAGGCTCCTCCAAAACAGCGCGAAGGATGCGGCTGGAGATAGGCGCAAAAAGCGAGGGGGGTCTTCCACGCGAAGGAAACGGGTTTTCCTCAACGATCTTCTCCACATGCAGGTCTTTATCATGAACGTAGCAGTTGCCGGCAAGATCCAGATAACCAAAGCCCTCTTCCCTGCAGATTTGTCTCACGCGCGGGCTTAAGAAAGTGGAAGCCAGCATGGGATAGCCTGCCGAGGGCTTTGGCAATCGAGAGGCCAGTTGTCGCAAGCTTTCTCTGATCCGGCTGGGTGCTTGAGCCACCCGCACATCCAAAAGCAGCCGCCTGCGGGAACCCGTTGGCGTTTTTACCTCAACCGCCAGGTCAACGACTTCGGAACCTACCCGCTGCCCGGTCTGAGTCTTCATAATCGCCAGTGATGGAATCAGTTGCGGCAAGCACTTGATGAACTGACCCGCAAGGCGCTGCCGGCTGAAATTTTGTGGTTTCACTAAATTAGCTTGTTTCATTGACAAGTGAAACTATATCATAAAACGAAAATTTGTCAACTCCCCTTATCCCTCAAAGACCCAGCAAGATCACCGCCAAGCCGGTAAGGGCTATGACTAAGCCCGCCATCGCGTGGGCATAACGCTCAAGCAACGGCAGATGGATCCAACGCACCCCGGCGTAAGTCAGGCAGCTTTGACCTACCACCATGCCAACCGTCACGATGGAAAAGACAAGGCTGATCATCCAAACCGAAGGCATTCCGCGATCGTATGCCAGAAACATAAGAGGAATCAATGGCTCGCAGGGACCGAAGACCAGAATGGCGATGAGCATCCACATCCTTCGAGCCGCGTATGCCTTGACGGCATCCTCGATGGAAACGTGAGGGTGCGGGTGCTGTGCATGTTTAAGACCCCAGATCGCATACGCCACGCCAAAACCGATCAGAAGCCATATGGCTACATTCCCGCGCCAAACCTCGGTTCCTTCCATTCGGTGCAGCGCCCAGCCTGCCCACAAGCCAACCATCCCAAGAACCAGCGAGGAGATCACATGGCCAAGGCCGGCAATGGTCGTGATAAACGCCAGGTGGCGCATCTTCCATCGCGAACCTTTTGCCAGCGCTACAAACGGCAGCCAGTGATCGGGTGCCAACGCATGAAAGAAAGCAACGGATACGGCGGAAGTCAACAACATGAGCATTTGTGGGCAGTTATAGCAGAAGCAGCAACCCCTGTAAAGCAACTTGCGCAAACCGGGTTATCGTCGATATACTGTTATTCTTCTGAATTCCCGAGGCAACCATGGGCAAAACACTGTTCGAGAAAATCTGGGAGAAGCATCTCGTCACGACCTTAAGTGACGGGACCGCTATTCTCTATATCGATCGGCACCTGGTGCATGAGGTAACGAGCCCTCAGGCTTTCGAGGGACTGCGCCTCTCCGGACGCAAAGTCCGCAAACCGGAACTGACCTTCGCCACCATGGATCACAACGTGCCGACGGAGGATCGCTTCAACATCCGGGATCCTATCTCCAAAGCGCAGATCGATGCTCTGGCACAAAATTGCCGTGAATTCGGTGTGACTCTCTATGATCTTAAAAGTGACCGGCAAGGCATCGTCCATGTGATTGGCCCGGAACTGGGACTGACTCTTCCAGGGAGTACCATCGTCTGCGGAGACTCGCATACCTCAACGCACGGTGCTTTCGGAGCTCTTGCCTTTGGAATCGGAACTTCCGAAGTCGAGCATGTCCTTGCGACCCAGTGCCTCTCTCAGACCCGGCCCAAAACATTCAAAGTGGAATTCAGCAAACGCCCCGTGCCACCGGTAACAGCCAAGGATCTGATCTTGAAGCTCATCGGCACAATTGGTACTGCAGGAGGCACCGGTTACGTCATCGAGTACTGCGGCGAAGCCATCCGCTCGCTTTCGATGGAAGGACGCATGACGATTTGCAACATGAGTATCGAAGCCGGTGCCCGTGCGGGCATGATCGCACCGGATGAAACCACTTTTGCGTATATCGCGAAGGATAATCGCCCTTTTGCTCCTAAAGGCGAAAATTTCGACCGGGCGGTTGGATTTTGGAAAACTCTTCCCTCAGACTCAGATGCCCGTTTTGACCGGACTCTGACACTGGATGCTTCAACGATCGCCCCCCAGGTTACTTGGGGAACTAACCCGGGGATGGTAGTGGATGTCACCGGAATAGTCCCTGAGCCGGATGCCGTCGATGGTTACAGCCGAAAGGATATCGAGCAGGCTCTTGCCTACATGGGCCTGGTGCCCGGCACTCGAATGACCGACATCAAACTCGACACGGTCTTCATTGGAAGCTGCACCAATGCCCGCATCGAAGATCTTCGGGCAAGCGCTGCGATTCTTAAAGGACATAAGATCGCACCCGGCCTGCGCGTCATCGTAGTACCCGGATCACAACAGGTGCGCCGTCAGGCGCAAGCCGAGGGGTTAGACCGTATCTTCACATCGGCAGGATGCGAGTGGCGCGAGTCTGGCTGCAGCATGTGTCTTGGGATGAACCCGGACCAGCTCAAACCGAAAGAGCGCTGCGCTTCCACTTCCAAC
The DNA here is from genome assembly GCA_016180605.1 of Candidatus Omnitrophota bacterium. Taxonomy (GTDB): domain Bacteria; phylum Omnitrophota; class Gorgyraeia; order Aquiviventales; family Aquiviventaceae; genus JACPAW01. Next base: position 8,502 of record JACPAW010000022.1, read on the forward strand.
CGGAATTTCGAGGGGCGTCAAGGCAAAGGGGGCCGGACCCATCTGGTCAGCCCACAGATGGCAGCGGCCGCAGCGGTTGAGGGCCACTTCGTGGATCTGCGTACCTGGAAGGCCTCCTCATGAAACCATTCTGCAGCCATCGAGGACGTCTGGTCATTTTGGATCGGGCCAATGTGGATACGGATCAGATCATTCCGAAACAGTTTCTTAAATCGATCGCACGCACCGGATTCGGAGAGCATCTGTTCCAGGACTGGCGTTACCTGCCCGATGGAAAACCCAACCCGGATTTTGCCTTGAACCAACCGCGTTTTCAGAATGCCTCGATTCTAGTCGCGCGCAATAACTTCGGATGCGGTTCAAGCCGTGAGCATGCGGTATGGGCCATCCAACAATACGGCTTCCAAGTGGTCGTTGCCCCCTGGCAGCAACGCGGGGAAACACGCGTTGCTGCCTTCGCCGACATTTTCAGGAATAACGGCTCAAAGAACGGTCTCTTGACGGTCGAGTTAAGCGACCCTGAAGTCAATGAAATCGTGCAGATGGTGGAGCGCTTCCCTGGTCTTGAAGCAACCGTAGACTTAGAACGGCAGCGTTTCACGCTGCACTTAGCCGAAGAAATCTCGTTTCATTTCGACATGGATGCAACGGTCAAGAATCGTCTCATTCACGGACTGGATGAGATCGGCTTAACCCTCAAGCACGAAGAACAAATTCGCGCCTTCGAATCCCACCACAATCCGCAATTGGAAGGTGTTTGAAAGCCAGCTAAATGCGCCCACAAATGAAATTTAACATTTGGCGCATTTACCCTGAGCGAAGTCGTGGTTCGACTCCCGCTGGTCGCTCACCACGATCCTGAGCGAGGCGCTTCGCTTGCTCGGGGTAAATGGAACCACCCAGAATCTTAAGATGCATTGGTGGTTCCATTTAGGTGTCGCTTTTCCGTATCTGCAGCAAGTGCAACGCGCGGGCGGCGGTTTCTTCTACCGCGCGTCCTGTCACATCCAACAAAGCCCATCCTCGCTTGCGACTTAAGCGCCGCGTCCACTCCAGCTCCTTTTGAATATGCTCCCGATCCGTGTAGCCGCCGTCAAAACCCAATTGCTGCTCCACGCGAACCTGACGGAAAGCGGCAAGCTGAGCCGAGTCTAGTGTGAGGCAAATGACTTTGGAGGGATTCACCTCCAACAACTCTTGAGGAGATTCCAATTCCGGTACAAGCGGCACATTGGCAGTGCACAGCCCGTGCATGGCCAAAACCATGCTGGTGGGCGTCTTGGTCGTACGGGAAACTCCCGTGAGAACCGCATCCGCCTGGTAGAGCGTCTTCAATCCGACTCCATCATCGTGGGCGATTGTGTATTCAATCGCCGCCACTCGGTTGAAGTAATCCGTCGTCAGTTCATGTAACCGCCCGTGGCTCACTTCTGGACGCTGCCCCGAGGCACGGACCAAGAATTCCACGATCGGTCCTGTGAGGTCATACACCGCAAGACCTTGCTCTTGGCAAACTTTCTCAATGCGCCGCTTGAAGGATTCGTACACGGTTGCGTGGATCACAAGCCCCTGAGTGTGCCGCAACTGCTCCAGACAGGACTTAAGATGAGTTTCCGAATCCACGAAGTTGATCACCTGCAAGCTAAAAACCCCGGTTGCAAACTGGGTAAAAATCGTCTGCAACACATGCTGGCCGAGCGAACCGGTTGCGTCGGAAACAAGGGTTACTGGAATCGGCTCTGATGAGGGCTGCGGCATGTTTAGAATAGTCTAACAAATTCGCTAGCCCTCTTCATGACTAAGGTCATAGAATATAAACGGATGCTTAAGATATGCTGGTTTTCCTTCAATAGTGATCTGATTTTCCCTTCCTGGAGGAACGCCACCATGAGAAACTTGCGAGTTGTTGTATGCGGCTGCTTAGGCGCCTGGGTGTTGTGTGCGAGTGTCGCAGAAGCAGGGGGAAACGATGCCTTAATCCGTCTGCTCATCAAGAAAGGGCTCATCACCGAGCAAGAGTTGGAAACCGCTCAATCGGAACTGGCTTCAATAACTCCCAGTACTACTGCACCTGCTGCGGCCCCCACCCCCACCTACCCTGCACTGAAGCTATCGGGCCGCTGGGCATTGGGTTTTCTTCAAAGCGGTGCCAGCGGCAGCGATCCCAATGGAGCCTTTCGAATCCCGGATGCTAAGCTTCGATTCGACGTCTCCCCGGATGCCACCAATACCCTCGTCACCCGCCTGAATCTGAATAACGCCTCATTCAACAACTTGGACTATGTGTACCTGGAATCAAAAGACTTTCTGCCATGGCTTAAGGAACAACCGCTAAGCCTGACTACTCGTATTGGACGCGTGAAGATGGATTTTGGAGAAGAGACCTGGTCCAACAATTCAATTGAAGGGGCCTTATCTTCCACATCCGCTGCGAATGTCTCCGGTCATGACGAAGGACTTCAGGCCATCCTGACCTGGAAAACAATGGGATCGCCTCGGCTTAGCCTTGGGATCTTCAACGGCAATACTAACGGTACAACCTTCACCGACAACACAGGCCCCAAAGCCTACAGCGCAAAAGTAGCTCTGACTCCGATATCGTCCTTTTATCTTTCCAGCAGCTTCTTTGATTCACGGGCCCTGAAAACATCTGCCAGCGAATTTTCAATCGGCGGGGTCACAACGGCACCATCGGGTGCTGCCAATTGGTCGCGCCGGGCTTGGGAGCTGGATGGACGTTACGACTTAAAGAAAGGAAAAGCAGCGCTGAATCCTCCGGTCTTTACGGACAGCCGTGCGTATCTGCGTGGGGCGTACGGGCTCTTCGGTGACGATGCCAAGGGTGGCACTGACCGCAACGGGGACTATGGATTTTTGGAAGCGATGTGGAACATTCATCCAAAATGGTATACAGCCGCGCGTTGGAGCATCTTGGACTTCGATCAGGAAGCCAGTGCCACCTTGGGAGGAATCACGACCGTAAAGCGCCTGCAGCGCTATCAGCTAGGAGGCGGTTTCCGCTGGTCAGAGCGAACCCTTCTTAAGGGCGAGTGGCTCTGGGATCGCGAGAGCGGCAGGACCAGCGCGGATGATGCTCCCAACAATCAGCTCTCTTTGTTGGCCGCTTCGCAATTTTAACTTCCAAGTCAACTCCTGCGGAATCCTGTTGAGTCTCACTGATCGCTATAGTAAGGTAAAGCAATACCCTTTGAACCATCGTCACATGAACCGTGGAGGAATCGAATGACCACTGCTACCGAAGAGCTTTACCAACCCCCAAAGGTTTTCCTGGAACAATCCAATATCTCAAACTGGATGCGCCAACGAGGGATTACCGGCTACGACCAACTCCTCGAGCGCGCGCGCAACTACGAATGGTATTGGGCAGAGATGGCCAAGGAGCTGGCGTGGTTCAAACCATGGGATAAGACTCTTGAGTGGAAGCTGCCCTTTTCCAAATGGTTCGTGGGAGCACAGTTCAACATCGTCCACAATGCGCTCGACCGCCACATGAAGACCTCTACGAAAAACAAAGTCGCCTACATCTGGGAAAGCGAGCCGGGGGAAGTGGAACGGTGGACTTATGAACAGCTCTGGCGCGAAACCAACCGCATGGCCAATGCCTTAAAACGGTTGGGCGTTGCCAAAGGGGATCGGGTCACCATTTATCTGCCGATGATCCCTCAGCTACCCATCGCGATGCTGGCCTGTGCCAAAATCGGAGCCGTGCATTCGGTGGTCTTTTCCGGTTTCAGCTCCCTTGCCTTGAAAGATAGGATCATCGATGCGGAATCGAAAGTCGTCATCACCGCTAACGCCACCTTTCGCCGCGGCAAGGCGGTTGCCTTGAAAGCGAACACCGACGCGGCAATGACCGAATGCCCCAGCGTCAAGAACGTCATCGTCGTACGCCGCACGCAGGATGCAGTGACCATGCAACCGGGTCGCGATCTCTGGTGGGATGAAGCAGCGAAGAAAGAATCGGATCAATGCGACACCGTCGCTCTGGATAGCGAAGCGATCCTGTTTACTCTTTACACTTCGGGGACTACCGGAAAACCCAAAGGTATCGTCCACGTCCACGGAGGATACGCCGTTGGGACCGCTGCTACTCTCAAGTACGTTTTCGACATCAAGGACAAGGACATCTTCTGGTGTGCCGCCGATATCGGTTGGATTACGGGCCACAGCTACATCGTTTATGCCCCGCTTATGTTGGGAGCCACATCGATCATGTACGAAGGAGCCCCGGACTGGCCGGAACCAGACCGCTGGTGGAAAATCCTTGAGCGCGAGAAGGTCACCATTCTCTACACCTCTCCTACTGCCATCCGCATGCACATGAAATACGGCCAGCAATGGGCTGCCAAACATAACTTATCTTCCTTGCGCCTTTTGGGAAGCGTGGGCGAGCCCATCAACCCAGAGGCCTGGCGCTGGTATTACGAACATATCGGTGGCAATCGCTGCCCGATCATGGACACCTGGTGGCAGACGGAAACCGGCTGCTTTTTGGTTTCTCCTCTTCCTATTACACCGCTGAAACCCGGCTCGGCGACGAAACCCCTGCCTGGAATCGATGTGGACGTCGTAGATAGCAGCGGAAAACCGGCACCCATCGGAGAGGGGGGATTTGCCGTTCTTAAGAATCCCTGGCCTTCCATGCTGCGTACCATTTACAAAGACCCCGAACGCTATAAACAGAACTACTGGTCGCGCTGGCCGGGATTGTATTTAACCGGTGATGCCGCCATGAAAGATGAAGACGGCTACATTTGGTTCCGTGGAAGAGCCGATGAGGTGCTGAACGTGGCTGGACACCGTCTTGGAACCGCTGAGGTGGAAAGTGCTTTGGTAGCACATCCGGCCGTCGCAGAAGCCGCCTGTATCGGGGTTCCTCATGAAGTCAAAGGGGACGTCCCGAAGGTCTACATTACATTGAAGATAGGCCAGCAACCTTCCGAAGCGCTCGTTGAGGAATTAAAGAAGTGGGTATCGACGCAAATTGGACCGATCGCTCGACCCGAAGCGATTGAATTCCGTGACAAACTTCCCAAGACGCGCTCCGGCAAGATCATGCGCCGCTTGCTCAAAGCACAAGCGCTGGGCAAAGAGGTCGGCGATATTTCCACGCTTGAAGACTGATTCGCCGCTCATCCTACTTGTATTTGAAGCCTACGTTCAGCAGCACACTCCTGCTGCCTATCGGCTTTTTTGGTGTTACGGACAGTGGAAGGGGCAAATCGCCATTATCGCAATCACGCCACATCCATAGCCGCGCAATCCGTTGGCAATAAAACATGATTCGCCTCCTCTGCTTCATAAAGCCGGCACTATTAGGAACGCCTCCTCGATACCAGACTATGCGTCGCTATCCTACCTAGGCTCCATTTATGGCCTGGATTTTCAAAGCGAATTGGAAACAGCGTAAGCGAGGCCATCTGAAGGGACTCGTACTCGGCTATCTCAAACGTTACGGGATAGAGCCCAAGGGATATCTTCACCAAGTCCTAGAGATCGACTGGGAGCCTGCACTTCGTTATGTCGCATGTTGCGTCCAGAGCTGGCCGGAGCATGTTGGTATCAGGAGGAAAATTACGCATCTTGCGAAGGCAGTGCGAAGGGGGCAGGGTCCGCTTGAAGAGGAGAAAAATACCGAGGTGGCGTATTCAGCGGACCTGCTTGAATTCAAAGCGCTTTACGCCCTCTGCTGTCTCATGCAATATGAGTTTGTGGGTTGCGATGAAGAAGTTGGAGGAACAGGGCCGCACTCACGGAAGAACTGTGATCTGACCGTCAAGATAGATGGAGAAACACTTAAGATTCGTGTGGATGCCAAGCGATGGAGCGGCGATATTCGTTCCAGGCGGGTTGATAAGCATTACGATCCCGTACCCAAGAGCGGAAACTTTTCAGCGCGATGGAAGATCGGAAAGTGGCTTAGGAAACGAGCGCAGGAGGTCTCTAGAGAGAAGCAGGCTCAAATCTTAGTAGTGCATTTGCCGGACTGGGAATACCGATTTTCCAAACGCGGACTAAGAGAGTATTGCGATGAGATATTACCTGGTGTCCTGACATGGGATACGGGCGAACCCATATGGTGCTGGCGAATGAAGGCACCCCTCAGAGAGATCGTAGTGGTTGGCCCACCGGGTTGTTGGAAGATCGCATGTGCCCCTGCTGAGGTGAGATTGCATGAGACTCCCTGTCCGGAACTCTGCGCTACAGGCTCAAGCCGAGGCTGATGCAAATGGCTTGGTCAACCTGTTTGAGGTAGGAGGGCGGCAGGTGGCCGATCTTGCGGTCGAGGCGAATCTTGTCAATGGTGCGGATTTGAGAAAGCAAGATAGTGGAGTTTTCTTTCAGCCCGACCACGCCGCGGGGAATATGGACGTTGATCGGATAGTGTTTCGTGAAGCTCTTCGTGGTGAGCGGCGCCACAATGACGGTCGGCGCAGTTGCGTTTCCCACGTCGTTCTGGATCACGACGACCGGCCGGCGGCCCGCTTGCTCTGAGCCTTTGACCGGGTTTAAATCCACCCAGAACACGTCACCACGCCTAATCGGCATACTTCAGCGATTCAGCATCCAGGCGAGCGAATTCCCGTTCCAGCTGCTTCGCCTCGGAAGCCAATTCTGCGTATCCCTCTTCCAGTAGGGCTCTGAGCGCCTTCTTGCGTGACAACCCCAGATAGACCCTGACCGCCTTTTGGATCAACGTGCTGCGTCTCGTCTGCTCCCGCTTGGCCTGGTGATCCACCGCCTCCCGCAAGTCAGGGGGGATCGTGATGTTAATGTGTTCCACTTTCATCTTTACCCCCTCCTTATTAAGACAAGTATACACTTACAGTATCCATTATTCAAGCAAGCATTTTTTCTACCCCCACTACTGACGGTCCAAACTTCGGTATTGAATTGCTTCGGCCAGGTGATCTGGTTGAATAGTCTCCTGTTGGGCTAAGTCGGCTATGGTCCGGGCGACCTTTAGGATCTTCGTGTAAGACCGCGCTGAGAGCATCAGTTCCCGCAAGGCTGAGCGGAGCAGCTTGAGTCCTGCTATCCTTTGCATCCCCGGAGGCGTTCCTAATAGTACCGCCTCGCGGTTCAAGTCGGAAGATTAACAAATCCTCGGTAATTGCTCGCCGCTCAACATATCCAAGAGGCGCTCGGAGCCAATGGCACTGGTAATGATGACCCTTCCTGGAATCCCAGTGATTCTCCGCGGCCTAAAGGCCGCGGCTTCTCTCTTGCTTCAGGACTACGCTTCATCCCCGCCCTAAAGGGCGGCGCTTCAGATGCGAGTGAGAAGCGAGGTTAACTCCGGGCATCGTACATGTCTAAGAGTTGCAGGCGAGTGGCCTGAAGTCGTTGGCCGATAATCGTGCTGAGGCGTTTTAGAAACTCATAACCTAGCTTCGGGTCTTTCTCGAATGCATTGCGCAAAGCCTGGGCGTCAAACCGGATGGTCTTTGTAGGAACGGTTGCTTTGGCGCCAAAACGTTTCTTATGAGGAGGGATAACCCACGACCAACCGAGCACATCGTTCTTATTCAGCGTTTGAATGGTGATCGGGCCGACCCCAGGTACGAATATTTCAAGCCCAACCTTGCCATCCAGAATGGCATAGAAATGACGGGATTCTTCTCCCTCACGGAAGATATACTGGCCTTGCTCATAGGCTGCCTGCTCTGCGCACTGGGCGATCTGACTTAAGTGGTCGTGTTCCCATCCATGAAAAAAGGAATGGTCTATGAGACAGGTTTCCAAGGTTTCCATAAGAAAACTCCTTTTTCAGACACAGTATCACCTTCCTAAATTAGGCTCTATGATCTAGATCACACGGAAAGGATTACAACAGCGGCAGCTGCGTGGTGCCTTGGAGGAATCGGTCGATTGAATGCGCTGCCTGTCTTCCATCGCGCAGCGCATGAACAACGAGGGACTGGCCTCGTCGCATATCCCCAGCTGCAAAGACATTCTTCACCGACGTTTTGTGGTTTTCGTCGGTTTTCACGTTGCCTCTTGAGTCCAGCTCCACTCTCAAATCTTCCAACAACCCCGCCCGCTCAGGGGCCAAGAACCCAAGGGCAAGCAACACCAAGTCCGCCTCAATTTCGAAAGCCTCTCCACTGTCGAGCCGCACGCAGGAGAGTCGTTTGACTTGTCCCTTTTCTCCAACGAACCGCTTGGTTTGCACGGACCATTCGCGCCTGACTCCTTCCTCGTGGCTTGAGGACGTACGCAGGATTGAGGGGTAATCCGGCCACAGATCCGAGGCGGCACGCGTGTGGGGCGGCTTGGGTAAGAGTTCAATTTGAATCACGCGCGATGCCCCATGGCGATTGGCCGTTCCGACACAATCCGCACCCGTATCCCCCCCTCCGATGACCACGACCTGTTTTCCTTTGGCATCGATCCATTCCTCGGGAGGGATTTTCTGCCCTGCCACGCGGCGGTTGGCTTGGATTAGATACTTCATGGCAAAATGAATTCCTGAAAGAGAGCGGCCCATAATGGAAAGGTCCCTTGGCTTGCGGCATCCACCGGTCAAACAAATGGTGTTAAACTGGCTGGTTAACGGCTCGGCCCCGATATCCTCAGCGACAGACACATTCGTGCGGAAAACAACATCCTCTGCTTGCCAAAGTTTAAGACGCCTATCTAAAATCCACTTCTCCAACTTGAAATCCGGAATCCCATAGCGAAGAATTCCGCCGGGTTTGTCATCCTGGTGCGGCTGTTCTTCGGTATTTTTGCCCCCTGGCATGGCCAATGGAGTTTGGTGCTGGCGGCGCTGTCCGCCATCACCATGTGTTATGGCAATTTAGGGGCCTTGTTTCAGACCAATATCAAAAGATTGCTGGGCTATTCCAGCATCGCCCATGC
>JACPAW010000023.1 GCA_016180605.1 Candidatus Omnitrophota bacterium
CCTGCCACAGCACCATCCCACACGTCCTCGCCGCGCCGCACTATCGGCGTCGTCGGCTGCGGCGTGTGGGAGCCCTGGTGCTGTGTCACCCGTCAAATTGAGGCACTGCCCAAAATAGCCCGCTCTTGACACCGCATTGCTTTGTGCTACAGTGTTGATTACTCTCTACCTAGAGAGTAATCATGATTCCACGCCATAACTTCTATTTAATCAAAGACCTATCACGTCTAAGCGGACACTCTATTCATACCTTAAAATATTATTTAAAGATCGAATTGATCCGTGAGATTCATCGCACACCGCAGACACGCGTTCGCCTATTCGATGATTCCACCTTAGAAAAACTCTCCCAAATTCGATCATGGCGCAAGGAGCATAAGAGCCTTGCAGAAATTCAACGTTTGCTTTCCCTGGAAAACCAGGCGCAACCACTTGCTTCATGAGCTATTACCAGGAGCTCGGGTTAACTAAAGAGCCTTTTTCGACAAGTCCGGATCCTGCTTTCTTTTTCCGCTCCACTTCCCACCTGCAAGCACTGACCCGCTTGGAAATCGCCATTCGCTTACGTCGTGGCTTGTGCCTGATCCTAGGAGATGTGGGAACAGGTAAAACGACTTTGGCAAGAACCCTTCTGGCTAACTTCCCCCAGGAAGATGGTTTTTCTTTTCATGTGATCCTGGACCCTTCCTTTGAGTCCGAGCATCAGTTCCTTTTGCGCCTCTGCCGCATGTTTCGACTGCAGGGTTCGTTCCGCTCCACTTTGGACTGCCGGGAAGCCATCGAACATTATTTATTCCATGGCGGGGTCGTAGAGGGAAAGACGACCGTCTTGATGATCGATGAAGGGCAGAAGCTTTCGTTGGATATGCTGGAAAATCTGCGCATGCTGCTCAATTATGAGACGAACGAGTACAAGCTGCTGCAGGTAGTCATCTTCGGGCAGATGGAGCTCTTAGGCCGAATCCGCCGCCTCCGTAATTTCATGGATCGGGTAGCACTCAAATACATCATCAATCCCCTCAGCGAGGAGGAGACCGCGCAGATCATCCGGTTTCGCCTGCAGCTTGCCGGACGAGAGGACGCGCAGCAGCTTTTTACAGACAGTGCCATCCGTTTCATCCATGAGACCACTCAAGGTTATCCGCGGCAGATCTCGCTGCTTTGCCACAATGCGCTGGAAGCGCTGGTCATGTATCAAAAAACCGAAGTGGATGCCTCTTTGATCCAGGAGCTGATTCAGCATGAGTCCCGATGGGCCGAAGCCGCTGCCTGAAGAGCGGCTTCTGGGCCTGATTCGTCAACGGCAGTCTGGGCAGTCCCAGCGCCCGGTTCAACCGGCAGCATCCGCTGCGACGGAAGCATCTTTAGGTTCGATTGCTGCGGGCCGGTGGGCGCATCCGCTAGGACGGCGCTGGCGCTGGGTTCGGCTTTCCATTGCGGCCTTAAGCGTCATCGTTCTATTGGAAATGGGTGCTTTTATCGCGCAAGCCACGCGGCCTTTCCCGGTCGTTGAGATTCCCACGCTGAAAGATTCCTCTGCGACGCAAGAGGAGGTTCGCGAGCCGGAGTCTTTGGAGATTCCTTCGCTTGCGCAGAACGCCTCGCGGAAACTCTTCGTTTCTTCTTTGGCAGCGGGTTCCAAGGAAGGGATCGTTGCGAAAGCCGCTCCTAGCGCTTCTACCAGTCAGCTGGCTGCTCGGCTGACGCTGATGGGTATTGTTTCAGGAGATCCTCCTCAAGCCATCATCGAGGATTCGCAGACTCGTAAAACCTATTTTGTCAGCGAAGGCCAGCCGGTAGCGGAGGGTGCGGTGTTGGAAAAGGTGTTGGATGACCGCGTACTTCTGCGTCTTGGAGAAGAGCCGTTGGAGTTGACGCTATGAGAGGGGGGATGCGCATGTTCGGTATCAGGCGCACGGGAGTGCGGCTGTGTGCGATTCTTTGCGGAATGATACTCGTTTCGACTGGCATCCCCGCTTGGGCTCAAACGACGGCTGCTGCACCGGCTGCCTCCAAACTGGTTCAACGCATCTCGCTGGATCTTAAAGGAGTGGACATTTTGGATGTCCTGAAACTCTTATCGCAAAAAAGCGGTCTGAATTTCGTCGCAGGTCACAATGTCAGCGGCCGGGTTACGATCTTTGTCAACGACGTGGATGTCTGGGAGGCCTTTGAGCTGATTATCGGTGCTAATGATCTAGCGTACGAACGCCGAGGGGACATCGTGACGGTCATGACCTCACGGGACTACGAATTGATTTATGGCCAGAGATTCCAGGGCCGGACGGAAGGTGCCGTGCGGGTTTTGCAGTATGCCAAAGGGGTTCAAGTGGCAACCGTCTTGAACCAAGTCAAATCCGCTGTCGGCCGGGTGGTGGCGGATGAAACGACGGATACCCTGATTCTAAACGATGTGCCGGGACGGCTTAAAGAAATGCTGGATCTGATCGAGCAGCTGGACCGTCCCACAGAGACGCGTGTTTACCTTTTGAATTACGCAGAAGCAGAGAAGCTCAAGGAGAAGGTGCAGGAGTTGCTTTCCCCGATTGGCACCTTTACCGTCGATGCGCGGACAAACAAGGCCGTGGTTACCGATCTTAAGGAAACCGTGGAGAAAGTCGACCGCCTGGTAAGAGCATTCGATTCGGCTGACGGGGAAGTATTGATCGATGCCCGGATCGTCAAGGTGGAGCTGACCGATGAAATGGATCTTGGGATCGATTGGACCCAGATCTTCGGCCATGACTTAGCGACGCGCTCTAACTTCCGAGTCTTAGGCGACATCGTCGGAGGCACGGCAACGGGTGGCGCGATCAAGCTTTTTACCGGCCCGGATGACGATATCCGCATCATTCTGGAAGCATTGAAGAAGATTACCAAGACAGAAACTTTATCTAACCCGCGCATTATGGTCTCCAACAACCAGGAAGCGAAGATTCTGGTAGGTACCAAGGAAGCGGTCGTTACCGTGACGACGACCATTCCCGCAACTGGTTCTACCGTCTCTGCTCCAGAGATCCAATACGTGGATGTGGGAACGAAGCTGTTCGTTACCCCGAGTATCAAGCGAGACGGCCATATTCAGCTAAAGATCCGGCCGGAGGTCAGCACGGCTAAGATCGAAACATTTCAAACCAACCGTATCCCGATTGTGACATCGACGGAAGCGGAAACGACCGTGCTGGCCAAGACAGGGACGACGGTCATTATCGGCGGTTTGATCGAGACCAAAAATGACCGGACAGATAGCAAAGTCCCGTTTCTCGGGGACTTGCCCTGGGCAGGGGTTCTCTTTAGGGGCTCTACCGATATTAAGAAGAAAACGGAACTGGTGGTGTTTCTAACGCCAAAGATCATGCTGCCGGATGGTTCGATTTTTGTGCCCGACGAAGCTAATTTGGTTCGGGATCCCGTAACGATCTCTGGGATTCCAGGGGACATGAAAGCGGCAAACGCTGCAGGGTTGCCGGTTCCGGCATCGTATCACGGGGTAATACGGGATGAGCTGCGCGAACGCTTAAGCGAAAAATTCCAAGCGGGCTCTTTAAGTGAAGGAGCCGTAATGGCCACTTTTGTGCTTAACCGCGATGGCTGGATCCTGGGCGAGCCGGAGTTAAACTCGCCTCAGGGAGACGCGTTTGTCCATGCGGCACGCGAAGCTTTGAGGCAGCCGTTTGCGCCGTTTCCGGAAGAATCCACAGCAAAGGAAGTGCGTTTTCGCATTGTGGTCGAATACGCGCCAGTAGAATAGTCGTTGCGCGGCTATGAGATGAATGTTAAGCTGACGCGTCATTTTTGTTGGACGGATTAGGGAGGAAATGCCATGACGCAAGGAACATTAACAGGGAAATGGGCTCTGATCCTGGGAGCTTCCAGCGGTTTTGGAGCCGCAACGGCTCGGGAGCTCTCAAAAAACGGAATGAATATCATCGGCGTGCATCTCGACCGTAAAGCCGCCATGGCAGAAGTGGAAAAGCTGATTGCGGAGCTGCGCTCAGGTGGAGGGCAAGCCCTCTATTTCAACGTAAACGCGGCAGACCCTGTAAAGCGCCAAGAAGTGCTGGACCAGGTGCAGCCCAAATTGGAAGGCAAGCCCATTACCGTGCTTTTGCATTCATTGGCTTTTGGAACTCTGAAGCCGTACTTGGCTGCCGATCCAAAAGACCAGTTGACGAAAGACCAGATCGAAATGACCCTGGATGTCATGGCGAACAGTTTGATCTACTGGGTCCAAGACTTGGTAGGACGCAAGATAATTGGACATGGCAGCCGCATTTTCGCAATGACAAGCTCCGGCGGGGCTCGCGTGTGGCCAAACTACGGTGCCGTATCTGCTGCCAAGGCAGCGCTGGAATCGCACATTCGCCAGCTGGCAATGGAGCTGGCAGCTTTCGGAGCAACGGCAAATTCGATCCGAGCGGGAGTTACCGATACGCCGGCACTCCGGAAGATTCCAGGAAACGATCAGATGATGGAATATGCCAAGCTGCGCAACCCGTATCATCGGCTTACCACCACCCAGGATGTGGCCAAAGCGATCTGCGCGTTAGCCAATTCCGGGACCGATTGGGTTACCGGTAATGTCATTGGTACCGATGGCGGGGAAGACATCATCGGTTAGAGAACAATTTGCCCTATTGAATGCGAGTTAAGAAACTTGAGATTTTAGGTTTTAAATCATTTGCCCGCAAGACCACCGTCCATTTTGAACCGGGTGTCACTGCCATCGTTGGTCCCAACGGATCCGGGAAGAGCAATATTGTCGATAGTATCCGCTGGGTTATGGGCGAGCACAATCCCCGCGATGTGCGCGCTCCCCGCCTGGAAGATGTCATTTTCAACGGCACCGATCACACCGCTCCTCTTTCCATGGCAGAAGTCAGCCTGACGATTGACAATGCCAGAGGATTGCTGCCGATTTCCTTCACCGAAGTGACCATGACCCGCCGCGTGTACCGTTCCGGCGAGAGCGAATGTCTCATCAATCAGAGTCCTTGCCGCCTGAAAGACATCCAGGAGCTTTTTTTGGGAACGGGGCTCGGCGGCGGCACATACGCCATCATCGAGCAAGGGCACATCGACATGGTCCTTTCCTCCAAGCCCGAAGAAAGACGGGTTGTGTTTGAGGAAGCCAGCGGTGTTGCCAAGTACCTCTCGAAGAAGCATGAAGCGATGCGGCGATTGGATGAGACCGAAGGGCACTTGACGCGCATTGCAGACATCATTCTCGAGGTACGCAAGCAGGTTTCTGCCTTAGAGCGGGCAGCCAATAAGGCGCGTCAATATCGCACGCAGTGGGATCAGCTCAAACAGCTAGAGCTGCGGCTGGCATCCGATGAGCTGCGTTCAGGAGTCCTGCGCGCCTCGCAACTGGAAGAAAGCCTCAAGGGTCTTCGAGAACAAAGCCAAGCACTGGAATTGCGCAAGCAAGGACACATGAGTCATCTCGAGGGCGCAAACGCCTCTGTTTCTGCCATCCAACAGCGGCTACAGGATCTGAAAACCAAAATCGTAGAGCGGATCGCCCAAATCGAGCAAAATGAAGGCCAGAAACGACTCAAAGCTCAATGGATCGAAGAGCTGAAGCAACAAGTCGCGCAACGGGAAGTTGAAGCAGAGCAATTGCGTCAGCGCATTCATCAAATAGAGGAGCAAGCATTGCGCTTAAGCGGTGGGGAAGCCGAATTGCGCGAGCAACTCGGTTCCGCACAACAGCAATTGGCAAAGGCAACGCCGGAGTTGAGCGATTTGGAGACGCTTTTGCAAGGAAGCCTTACGGCAATCGCCGGCGTTAAGGCGCAGTTGTTTGCGGCGGCGACGGAAGCTTCTCATCAGCGCAACCAAATGATTCAACACACTTCCCAGCTGCAAGCGCTAAAAGCGCAGATCCATCGCATAACCGAGCAGCACCAGCAGCGGATGGCTCGCAAGCAGGAAATCCAACAACGCTGTGCTGCTGCCCAACAGGAAGTGGAAGCTCTTAAGTCCAAGAATGAACAGCTCCAGCAGCGCCTGGAGGAATCCCAGAACTCGCTCGAAGCGGTCAATACGCGACGCCATGAGGGGATGGGGCGTTTGCATCAGCTTCGCGATCAGCTGGCAGTGGAGCGTGCCCAAACCGCACTTTTGGAAAATTTGTGGCGGCGGTATGAGGGTTTTCCGGAAACGGTTAAGTCGCTACTAGGAACTTCTATCGACGGAGTCATCGGGCCGCTTGCGGATTTGCTCCAGGCATTGTCGGGATACGAAGAAGTCGTAGAAGCTGCTCTGGGCCCATTGGCGGAGGCGATTGTCGTGCGCGACCGCCAAACCCTTCTGCGCTGCCAGCAAGTACTCAGCAGCCAACAGCTTCAGAGCTGCCGCTTTCTGGTCCTATCCGATTGCCCCACTGCTTCCTTGGCTCTGGAGCCCGTGGCCATGCAGGAAGGAATTAGCGGTGCGGTGAAGCAGTTTATAAAGTCCGAGCCGGTTTATCAGCCTCTGGTGGATTGGTTATTGAACGATTCCTGGGTGATCGATGACATCCACCGACTTCTTAACTCCACAGAGGTTCCCGCAGGCCGCTTGGTCAGCCCTAGTGGTGATCGATGGGATCGGAGGTCTTGGAGATTCGGTGGTAAAAACTCCTCGCATCACTTGCGCTTTGGCCGTAGGCAGCGTTGGGAACAAGCGCAAGAGGGTCTTCAGGGGTTGGAGCGGGATTTCGCAGCTGCAGAGGCAGAGTCTCAGCAGGCAGAGCAAGCATGGCAATCCTGCTTGACTCAGCTGGAGTCTGTGAAGGGGGAGTTGACTCAGAGTTCTGCCATGTTGCATAAGGCGCAAGCGCAATTGAGCCAATCGATGCGGGAGTTGCAGCATATTGAAGATGAGGAGCGCGGCTGGGAACTGGAAAATCAAGAATGTATTACGGAACAAAACGCACTCCATTCCCAAATCGAAGTCATCCAGCGTGCTGTCGATGAAGCTAGTGCCAAGCATAGCCAAGCAGAACAGGCTCTTGCTCAAGCGCAGGCCAACCAGGAACAGGCACAAAGCCGCAAACAAGCGCTTGCGATCCAGGCCGCCCAAGCGCAAACGACGGTTGAGTCATTGACAGAGCGATTGAATGCGCTGGTTTTGCGTCAGAAAGAGATTATGGCAGAGTCCGAAGGCCAGAACCGGCAGCTTGAGGAGAAAAAGCGGCAAAAAGAAGAGGCTCTAGGGCGCGTGGAAACACTCAATCGAGAGCTGGACGAGCACTCGATGGGTTGTGCGACGTTGGAAAGCGAGCACCTTCAGCTTGAAGAAGAGTCGCAAGCCGTCCATCAATCGCTGCGTGAAGAAGAAACCAAGCGCGATCAATTGCTGCCTCAGCTATTGAAAATCGAGACAGAGATGGCCTCTTTGATTGGACAGATCCAGGAGCAAAGCCAACAGCTATCGGAGCGGGAATTCAGGCGGTCCCGGTTGGTTGAGCGTCTCAATGAGTTATACCAGATTGATGAGGCTACCCTTCAAGCCGAGCTTCAGGCTGATTCGCCTCTGTTGACCAATGAACAGCGCTCCTCAATGGGGGAGCAAGTGCAGCTTCTGCGCAAGAAACTAGAAGGGATCGGTCCGGTCAGCCTAGGTTCTGTTGAAGAATATGATGCGCTTAAGCGCCGGCTTGAGTTTTTGCAAACCCAAGAGCAGGACCTTCTTGCCGCGCGGGATGATTTGAAAACATCCATTTCGCAAATCAACCGCACGGCGCGTGCGCAATTCCGGGAAACTTTTGAGCTAATCCGGCAAGCATTTCAACACTACTACGGGCGGCTTTTCAGTGGCGGTGAAGCGGATTTGATTCTGTTGGATCAAGAAGACGTTTTAGAGTCTGGAATCGACATTATCGCTCGGCCTCCAGGCAAGCGCCTGCAGAGTATCAGCCTGCTTTCCGGTGGGGAGCGGGCGTTGACCGCAGTGGCCCTTTTGTTTGCTCTTTTTAAGGTACGGCCTTCGCCGTTTTGCATCCTGGATGAAATCGATGCGTCTCTGGATGAGGCCAATGTGGACCGCTTCACCAGGGTTCTGGCGGAGTTTCTATCCCTCTCGCAGTTTATCCTCATTACCCATAACAAAAAGACGAT
>JACPAW010000024.1 GCA_016180605.1 Candidatus Omnitrophota bacterium
GGATGTGGGATATTTTTTGGCCCGCAACCATCGTCATTATTTTTATCCGGCAGTTCACTCGGGAAAATACCTTTGAAGCGCTTGGAGGGGTTGCTACGACCTTGTTTGGCTTAGCCTATGTGGCGGCTCTGTTTAGCTATCTTCTCTACATCCGTACGGTCGACCTAGACCAAGGTGCTTGGCTTGTGTTGTATTTGATCTTTGTCACCAAGATGGGAGATGCGGGAGCGTACGCTGTGGGGAACATCATTGGGCGGCATACGTTGATTGCGCGCATCAGCCCGAGAAAAACCGTAGAAGGTTTTGTAGGGGCTGTGGTTGTCAGCGGTTTGGCGGCTCTTGTGGCCCAACCGATGCTAGGACGGCCCATTCATCCCTTTTTGAGTTTGTTGCTGGGTTTATTCCTGGGGGTATGCGGACAGCTTGGAGACCTGGCAGAGTCTCTTTTAAAGCGCGATTGCCAAGTGAAAGATACCAGCACTCTGATGCCGGGACTAGGCGGTGTGCTGGATGTGATTGACAGCCTCCTGTTCACCGCACCTCTGTTCTACGGAATATTGATCTATGGATAAGACTTTGAGAGTACGGAGGTTGGAGTGCGGAGTTCGGAGTGAAGTCTATTCCACGCTCCGCACTCCGCACTTCGCACTATCTTGGGTCTAACGATGAAGCGAATCGCCATCCTGGGCTCGACGGGTTCTATTGGCCGCAGTACGCTTGAGGTCATCGCAAGCCACCCGGACCGTCTGGAATTAATTGGAGTAGCGGCGCACTCGCGGATTGAGTCTTTAAGCGAGCAAATCACGCAGTATTCACCGCGCCTGATTGCGGTGTGGGATCCGGAAAATGCCGCTGCCTTAAGCCGGAAAATCCATCGCCAGGATATCCTCGTTGGCACCGAGGGGCTCATCCAGATGGCCACTCACCCGGATGTGGATGTGGTCGTCGTAGCCACAACCGGCAGCCAATCGCTGCTTCCTCTTTTGCGGGCGATTGCATCGGGCAAGCAGATTGCGCTTGCGACCAAAGAGCTTCTGGTCATGGCAGGAGAACTGGTCATGCGTCTGGTGCAGGAACACGGCAGCCGGCTGATCCCCATTGACAGCGAGCACGCCGCACTTTTTCAGTGCCTGCAAGGAGTGCCTCCAGAGCAAGTCAGGCGCTTGGTGATTACCGGAAGCGGTGGGCCTTTATGGGCTTATTCCCGCGAAGAAAGGAAAACCGCAACCCGCGCGCAGGTTTTAGCTCATCCTAAATGGCAGATGGGTCCAAAGATCACCGTGGATTCTGCCACACTCATGAATAAAGGGTTGGAATTGATTGAAGCGCGATGGCTGTTTCAGCTTGGCTTAGAACAGCTGGGTGTGGTGATTCATCCGGAAGCGGTTGTGCATGGCCTGGTGGAGCTGATTGATGGCTCTATCATCGCACAGATGAGCCCTTGCGATATGCGCCTGCCGATTCAGTATGCGTTGAGTTTCCCGCAGCGCTGGACAAACCTGCCTCCTGCATTGCAATTGACGCGCTTATCCGGGCTTCATTTTCTTGAGCCGGATGAAACGCAATTTCCCTGTTTGAGGCTAGCAAGTGAAGCGGCAGAAAAGGGGGGCAGTGCTTGCGTTGTCTTAAATGGAGCGAATGACGTCGCCGTTGCGGCATACCTAGAGGGGCAAATCCAGTTGGGGGACATTCCCATTCTGATCGAAGAGCTGCTCTTGCAACATGTCGTCATTCCGCATCCGACGCTGGATGAAATCTTTTCCGTAGACGCTTGGGTGCGTCAGGCTGCCGTCCAAAAACTTCCTTCGCCTTCCCGGAAGCTGGCAGCATCCGCTGACAGGATCGAACGTTGAATTGGGAGAATAAACTACTTTCATGATTGCCACACTCATTTCGATTCTTGTGCTTGGGTTACTGGTTATTTTCCATGAGATGGGGCACTTGCTGGTTGCCCGCTGGGCGCAAGTCCGAGTGCTTCGTTTTTCCATGGGGTTTGGGCCGAGGATTCTTAATTGGAAACGCGGTCATACCGAATATTCTCTCAGTGCGATTCCGTTAGGCGGCTATGTCAAGATGGCTGGAGAGCAGCATGGGGAAGAGACGCATCAGCCTTGGGAATACCTCTCGAAGCCGGTTGGAGTCCGTGCTCTGATCGTTTTTGCCGGGCCGCTTGTCAATTATCTGTTGGCATTCCTCAGCCTTTGGGTGGTTTTTGTGATTGGTTTTCCTGAGTTGCTTCCGGTTGTCGGGACGGTGTCCCCGGATATGCCCGCACAGATCGTAGGACTTAAGACCAGCGACCGCATTCTTGAGATCGAGGGCAAGCCGGTCGAGAGTTGGGATGCAATGACCAAGATCGTTTACGCATCCGCTGACAAGCCGCTTTCCTTTGTCATTGAACGCGAAGGGTTACGCCAGAATCTTTCCATCACCCCGCGCGCGAAGCAGACGACCGATCCTTTCGGCCGAGAAACCACCATTGGCCTGATTGGAATTTCCCCAAGCGGGGAATTCCAGACCTACCGCGTCGGACCGCTTCAAGCTATAGGAAAAGCTTTTAAACAACAGGCTCAGTGGGTATCCCAGACGATGCTGGCTCTTTGGTCGATTGTGACAGGCAAGATTGCGCTGCGCGACTCGGTCACTGGCCCCATCGGCATTGTTTTTTTGACTTCTTCTGCGCTCAAAACAGGTTTAAGCCCGCTTTTGTTCTTGGTCAGCCTGTTTAGTCTGAGTCTGGCACTTTTTAATCTCTTTCCACTACCGATCCTGGATGGCGGCCATCTTTTATTCTTGGGGCTGGAGTGGTTCAGGGGAAGGCCAGTCAGTGTGCGGATACAAGAGCGTTCGGTGCAAGTCGGTTTCGTGTTGTTGATGACCTTGGTCCTTGTGATTTGCGTCAACGATATCCAGCGCTTCGGACTTTTTGAGAAGCTGCGCGAATGGGTTCAGCGATGACCGTTTCGATCGATCCGCATGCGATTCCTCGTCGCCCATCCCGTACGGTGAAGGTGGGAAATGTTCTCATCGGCGGCGGGCATCCTATTTCCATTCAGTCCATGACGAAGACGGATACGCGCGATGTCGAGGGGACTATCCGCCAAATCCGCGCCTTGGCAACGGCTGGTTGCGAAATCGTGCGCGTGGCCGTACCCACGCAGTTTGCTGCAGCAGTGCTGCCGCAAATCCGCAAGGAAGCTAATAAAGTCCCATTAGTTGCCGATATTCATTTTCATCCCCAGTTTGCCATCGCGGCCATCGAGGCTGGCTTTGATAAAATCAGGTGGAATCCAGGGAACATCCGTCGCATGGACCAAGTGCGCGCCGTAGTGGATCGGGCAAAAGAGCGTCAAGTCCCCATCCGCATCGGAGTCAATGTCGGTTCATTGGATCCGGAATGCGAGCGGGTATGCGGCGGCGACTGGGGTGAAGCAATCGTGCAAAGCGCTTTGAAATCGGTACGTCTTCTTGAGGAATTCCAATTCCATGACATCGTACTGTCGCTGAAGTCCTCCGATGTGCGTCAGATGATTGCGGCCTACCGGCGGATGAGCCAACTGTGCGATTATCCTTTTCACCTAGGAGTAACCGAAGCCGGGCTTGCGGAGATGGCATCCGTCAAATCGGCCATCGGCATAGGTTCTTTGTTAGCGGAAGGAATCGGAGATACGCTCCGGGTGTCTATTACGGGGGATCCCATTGAGGAAGTAAAAGTTGCCCAGCGCATCCTATCCGCGTTGGAGTTGCGGCGGTTTGAAACCAATGTGATTGCTTGTCCTTCTTGCGGCCGCTGCGAGATTGACGTCGTGGGTATTGCCAAACAGGTTCAGAATCGTCTTTCCGAAATGGCAAAAACAGAGCCGCGCTGCTTGGATTTGACGGTGGCGGTGATGGGCTGTGTGGTCAACGGGCCAGGGGAGTCCGAACGCCCAGATGGTCGAGGCGTTGGTGGATGAAGTCAAACATCTTCTGTCTGAGCAAACAGCACACAGCACACAGCACACAGTTAAAACAACTGAAACACCCGTCTTCTCTGCGAATCCCTTCTGATGTTTCTGTGTGCTGGTTGCTGAGTGCTGTGTGCTGATCGATGCGGTGGTCCCAGTATTTCCTTCCTACTCTGCGCGAAGATCCCAAAGATGCCGAGGCCATCAGCCACAAGCTGATGGTCCGTGCGGGCTTAATCCGAAGGCTCGGCTCTGGCGCTTACTCCTATCTTCCATTCGGCCTGCGTGCTCTTTCCAAGGCCATCCGTATTATCCGCGAGGAGATGAACCGCGTCGGTGCCCAGGAATTGCTGCTGCCTTCGCTTCAACCCATCGAGCTTTGGAAAACAACCGGGCGGGATGCGCTGCTAGGAGACGTCCTGCTTAAGTTCAAGGATCGGACAGGGAAAGAAATCGCCTTAGGGCCCACGCATGAAGAAGTGGTGACCGACCTTTTGAAGGAGCTGCGTTCGCACAAACAGTTTCCCATCACCGTCTATCAAATTCAAACCAAATACCGGGATGAGCCGCGGCCGCGCTTTGGCATCATCCGCTCCAAGGAATTTTTGATGAAGGACGCCTACAGCTTCGATGTCGACACCGAGGGTTTGGCGAAAAGCTATGCGGTCATGTATGAGGCTTACCAGCGCATCTTCAAGCGCTGCGGCTTGAATGTGCTTGCCTGTGAAGCGGATTCGGGCATGATGGGAGGCGAGGTTTCCCACGAATTTATGGCACCGGCTGAAAGCGGGGAAGACCGGGTGGTTCGCTGCAATGCTTGCGGTTATGCGGCCAATTTAGAGGCGGCAAGAATTCAGCAATCAGCAATCAGCAATCAGCAATCAGAAAGGGAACTCAGATCGCTGGAAAAGGTGAAAACGCCGGGGAAGCATACGGTAGAGCAAGTCAGCACCTTTCTTAAAGTTTCCCCGCAACAGCTCATCAAAACACTTCTCTATGAAGTGGGCACGGAGTATATTGCCGTGCTGGTCCGTGGCGATCACGACGTCAATGAAGCGAAGCTAGCCCGGCTGCTTGGCGTTTCCCGCTTAAAGCTGGCTTCTGCTTTGGCCATTGAGCGGTTGACGGCATCCCCGGTTGGTTTTACAGGTCCTGTGTCCCTTCGCGGGGTTCGGCTGGTAGCGGACAACGCCGCGATGGCGGTTGTGAATGCAGTAACGGGGGCAAATGAGGCGGAAACGCACCTGATTCATGTCAACCCCGGAAGAGACTTCCAACCCGAACAAACAGCCGATTTGCGTTTCGTGACCGAGGAAGATCCTTGTCCGAAATGCGGCGGTCCGATTGCGTTCGTCAAAGCCATCGAAGTGGGGCACGTGTTCAAACTGGGAACCAAATATAGCCAGGTCTTGCAAGCCGTGTTTCAAGACCCATCGGGTGTCATGAAACCGATGATCATGGGCTGTTATGGCATCGGAGTCAATCGCATCTTGGCGACGGCAATCGAGCAAGGCCATGATG
Source organism: Candidatus Omnitrophota bacterium (assembly GCA_016180605.1). Taxonomy (GTDB): domain Bacteria; phylum Omnitrophota; class Gorgyraeia; order Aquiviventales; family Aquiviventaceae; genus JACPAW01. Next base: position 5,469 of record JACPAW010000024.1, read on the forward strand.
CCAATGGGATTGTTTTCCCTGTGGCTTTAGCTCCTTTTGAAGTGGTAGTCAGCCTATTGGAAGCGGACAATCCACAGCAACTTCAACTAGGTCAAGAACTTGTCTCTCAACTGCAACAGGCAGGCTACGACGTTCTTTTGGATGATAGGCAGCAATCTCCGGCAAGTAAGCTCAAAGACGCGGATTTGGTGGGCATTCCGGTTCAAGTCGTTGTGGGAAAAATCTGGCAGGCTACGGGCAAGCTCGAAGTCGTGCGGCGGGCTACCAAGGAGAGGATCCAAGCAGACCCTTCAGGATTGGTTAACACCGTCCAGAAACTGCTTGACAAGGTAACCGCTTAATAGTATTGTAACTTTTAGTCTAAAGGACCAAAAAAAGTGGGTGCACCCCACTTTTTTTGTTCCTAAAACCCATATGCCATTTCATGGAAGACAGTCGAGTGGAAGCTATTCGGGTACTTGCGGAGCCTATTCTTGCTGAGGCCGCCATGGAGCTGGTAGAGCTGTCTTGCCGGTCGCAGGGAAGGCAGCATGACGTGCGGCTGCTGGTGGACCGGGTCGGTGGGGTGACGATCCAGCAATGCGCCCAGGTGAATTCCCGCTTGAGCGGAGCGCTTGAAAATTCCCAGGTCATTGAAGGAAGTTTTACCGTTGAAGTTTCTTCTCCGGGGCTGGATCGTCCCTTAGTACAGGCGCGCGATTTCCAGCGGGCGCTGGGAGAAGAGGTGCAAGTGGAATGCAGGTGCGGTGCGGATGGCCGTTTGGAAACACTGCGGGGACAGCTATTGGCTGTTCAGCAGGAAGCCATTGTGGTTAAAACGCCTTCGGGTAACCTCACCGTGCCGCTTTCCCAGATCCGGAAGGCCCAGAAGTACATCAGGTGGTAAAGTGCCATGCCTTCGATAAATCGAGAGCTGTTATCCATCTTAGAGTCCATTGAGCGCGACAAGGGTGTGGATCGCGAGATTCTCATTCAGGCCGTGGAGGCGGCTGTGGCCACCGCAGCCAAAAAAAGCGAGGGAGTGAGTGAGGAGACGGAGGCGGTAGCCAGTTTTGATCGCCAAACCGGGCGCTTGACGGTTATCGTCGGGGGCCGAGAGATCGATTCGGCTCACTTGACCCGCATTGCCGCCCAGACGGCAAAGCAAGTCATCATCCAGAAGATCCGCGAGGCTGAGCGCGATGTCATCTTCACCGAGTTCCAAGGCCGCGTCGGAGACATTATGACCGGCTCCGTACACCGTTTCGAGAGGGGGGATATCATTGTAGAGTTGGGCAGGACGGAAGCGATTTTGCCGAAGTCTGAGCGCATTCCCCACGAGGAGTACCGCCAAGGAGACCGTTTGCAGGGTTATGTCTTGGAAGTCCGCAAGTCGGCTAAAGGCCCGGCCGTCGTTCTTTCACGCACCCACGAAGGTTTTATCCGCGGATTGTTTTCTTTGGAGGTTCCTGAAATCTCCGAGGGGATTGTAGAAATCAACGGCATCGCTCGTGAACCGGGGGACCGTACGAAGATTGCCGTCTCCTCTAAAGACGAAAAGGTGGATGCCGTAGGGGCCTGTGTGGGCATGCGGGGAACGCGCGTCAAGAATATTGTCCGCGAGCTTCACGGGGAGAAAATCGACATCATCCGCTGGCATGCGGACATCAAAGAGTTCATTGCAGCGGCCCTTTCTCCTGCGCAAATTTCCGAGATTCGCGTGTTTGCGCAAGAAAAGCAAGCCACCGTGATTGTAGACAACGAGCAGCTGTCATTGGCTATTGGCAAACGCGGCCAAAATGTGCGTCTGGCTTCGAAATTAACCGGATGGCAGATTGAAATCAAAAGCACTCAACAGTTGGCTGAAGGAGCAAAAACCATCAGAAATCTTGCCGGGGTCGGGCCCCAGATGGAAGAGCGTCTGAAGACAGCCGGCATTACGACGATCGAGCAGCTTTCCCAAAAGACACTCGAGCAGATGACGGCAATCAAGGGAGTGGGCGAGAAAACCGCTCAAAAGCTCCTGGAGACAGCCCAGGAGTTTTTAGCCGCGCAAGCAGCTTCGGCAGCCAGCGAAGCAGCGGAAGACAAGAGTGGCGAAGTGGCAAAGTGATCATAGAGAAACAAATGGGTGGCAAAGTGGCCAAGTCAGTGAAAAAGTGAAGAGTGATGAGTGAAAAGTTCGGAGTGCGGAATGCGGAGTGCGGAATAAAAAAGTTCCGCTCATTTTTATTTCTTTCTATTCCGAACTCCGAACTCCACACTCCGCACTTAAAATCGTTCTTCACTCACTCTGCCACTCTTTTCACTTTGCCACTAGGTTGAGGTTTGGGATGTATTCTAGGAGGACAATGGAAGAAGTATGCGCGTCCACGAGCTTGCTAAGGCGTTAAATCTCAGTTCTAAAGATCTATTAGTCCATTTAAAGGCGCTGAAAATATCCGCAAAAGCAGCGACTACCACGTTGGATGCGGATACGGTGAATCGAGTCCGCAAGGCTTTATCCAGCCGGTTGGTTTCCAAGAAAAGTGCTTCTACCAAGACCCCTGCTATTGCAAGCCGCTTGGCTGCACCCCTCAAGAAACAACCGGCTAAAGCTCAATCGGCGGTTTTGAAGGCCTCTGTTTCAAAGCCCTCGCCGGTTAAACCCGTACTTCCTTTATCGCGTTCGGTAACATCCAAAGCGACGACCCCTGCGAAAGCGCCGATTGCCGCGATGCCAAAATATCCGGTAGGGCGCAAGGTGGCAGCGGCTCCACAAAGTGCTGCGGTTGCTTCAGCGCCCCCAGCACCGATTGTAAAATCCCAACCGCCTAAGACAGCGCCGGTTACCGTGCCAGCCGCACAAAAAGAAAAAGCCTCTGGGGTTGCTGAGTCAAAACCTGTGGTCACTGAGTCAACGGCTGCGGTCGCTGAACTTCCTTCGGTAGCCCCTGTTAAACGACTGGACATCAAATATCCCATAACCGTAAAGGACCTGGCGGATAAAATTGGGATAAAACCTGCAGACGTCATCCGGTATTTGATGCAGCAAGGCATTTTTGCTTCAATCGTTCAGGCATTGAATGAACCCATTGTCACGAAAGTCGCAGCCGCGTTTTCCTGCGAGATCATCCCGCAGCCAACGCTGGAAGAAGAATTGTTACGCTTGGTGCAGCCCGATCCTGCCAAGCTGGTTTCGCGCGCTCCCGTAGTGACTTTTATGGGCCATGTCGACCATGGCAAGACAAGCCTGCTCGATGCGATTCGAGAGGCTAAGGTGGCGCAAAAAGAAGCCGGCGGTATTACTCAGCATATCGGCGCGTACGAAGTCTCCCTGGAAAAAGGACAAGTGACCTTTTTGGATACACCCGGCCACGAAGCGTTCTCTGCTTTGCGGGCCCGCGGGGCGAATGTGACCGACGTGGTCGTTCTTGTCGTGGCCGCAGATGACGGAGTCATGCCGCAGACCGTTGAGGCCATTGATCATGCAAAGGCGGCTGATGTCCCGATTGTGGTGGCGATCAATAAAGTCGACAAGCCGGAAGCCGATCTTCAGAAAGTCAAGCAACAGTTGACGCAATACGGGCTGATTGCGGAAGACTGGGGTGGCAAGAACATTATGGTTTCGGTTTCTGCCAAGACGCGCGAGGGCATTGATACGCTTCTGGAAATGTTGCTTTTAGAGGCAGAGCTGCTGGAACTCAAAGCAGATCCGACGACTGCGGCTCAAGGGGTGGTAGTGGAAGCCAAACAAACCAAGGACCGCGGGCCCGTGGCAACGCTTCTGATCCAACAAGGGACCCTGCGGATTGGCAATACCGTGGTGGTGGGGCATTTGGTAGGCCGGGTCAGGGCCCTGGCAAATGACCGGGGCCATTTGTTGAAGGAGGCCGGTCCTGCAAAACCTGTTGAGGTGCTCGGTCTTCCGGAAGTGCCTACCGCAGGAGATACCTTTATTGTCGTTTCCGATGAGAAGCTGGCACGCCAACTGGCGGAGAAGCGCAAAGAACAGCGGGCGCAACGCATGATTGCTCCTCCAAAGCGGATTACGCTCGATGAACTGCACCAGCGTATCACCGAAGGGAAATTAAAAGATTTACGGCTGATCGTCAAGGCGGACGTGCAGGGTTCTCTGGAAGCGATTATCCAGAGCCTTCAGAAGCTGGATACCGAAAAGGAAGAAATCCAATTTCGGATTCTGCACACGGGCGTCGGAGACATCAATGAGTCGGACATTACCCTTGCGGCTGCCTCCGATGCCATCGTCATCGGCTTCCATGTAGGCATTGATCCGAAAGTGCAAGTGCTCGCGGCGAAGGAAGGGGTCGATGTGCGCATCTACCAGATTATCTACGAGCTCGTCAACGCCATTCGGGCTGCCATAGAGGGGATGCTGGAGCCGCTCATCGAGGAGACGTTCCTGGGGCGCGCCGAAGTAAGAAAACTGTTCCAAGTTTCCAAGGTGGGAATCATTGCCGGGTGCATGGTGGTTAAGGGTTCCATCCGGCGGGACGCTACCTTGCGCCTCATCCGCGGCCGGGATCGGCTCTACGAAGGCAAGGTCGGCAGCCTCAAGCGTGCAAAGGATGACGTGCGCGAGGTTCAAGAAGGGATGGAATGCGGCATTTCGGTCGAAGGAAACATCAACTTGCAAATTGGGGATTTGTTCGAAGTCTGGGAATTGAAGAAAATCGCCCGCAAGCTTGGCTAGAATAGCATGCAGAAGGGGACATGGGACACGGCAGTGACACGAAGCTCTTGGGACATGGGACAGGTAATACTAAATTTGTCCCATGACCCACGTCCCACGTCCCAAACGTTTTGTTCTCGTTACTCTGCCATTTTTGGCTACTGATTACTCCCACTGACGATCTCATGCATCCTCGCGTCTTAAGCGGCATGCGCCCCACCGGTCCGCTTCATTTGGGCCACTTGGTAGGGGCCTTGGATAACTGGAGAACGCTCCAGCAGGAATATGACTGTTTTTTTATGGTTGCGGACTACCATGCGCTGATGAGCGAGTATGAGCATCCAGAGCGCATCCGGGTTTGGTCTTACGAAACCGTCATTGACTGGCTGGCAGCCGGTGTGGATCCTAAGCGCAGCGTTGTTTTCCGCCAATCGGATGTCTCAGAGCATGCGGAGCTTTTTGCAATCCTTTCGATCGTGACTCCCTTAGGGTGGGTGGAGCGCGTTCCAACCTACAAAGAGCAGTTACGCGAAATCCAGGGCAGGGACCTGGCTACTTACGGATTTCTTGGCTATCCTATCCTACAAGCGGCGGATATTCTTCTTTACCGGGCTGCGGCGGTTCCTGTGGGGGAAGACCAGTTGCCCCATTTGGAGCTGACCCGCGAGATTGTGCGGCGCGTTCATTTCTTAACGAAAGCGGAGCTTTTCCCGGAACCGAAGTCGCTGTTGACGCAGGCACCCAAGCTTTTAGGCACCGACGGGCGCAAGATGTCCAAAAGCTACGGCAATACGATCGCTTTGTCGGAGTCGCCGGATTCGATCCGTGCATTGGTCCAAAAAATGTTCACGGATCCTTTGCGGATCAAGCGCACGGATTTCGGTCACCCGGAAACTTGCAACGTCTGCAATTATTGGAAACTGTTTTTGCCCAATCAATATGAGAAAATCTGGGAAGAGTGTCGTAGTGCCTCGCGAGGCTGCGTCCAAAACAAGCAGGAACTCGCCGAGCATGTGATCCAATTGACCGAGCCGTTTCGAGAAGCGCGCAAGAAATTTGCCACGGAGTCAGGCGAGTATTCACAGATCGAGAAATTGCTTCAAGAAGGAGCTCAGCGCGCCCGGGATGTCGCCTGTGCCACGTTGGCCGATGTGAAACGCGCTTTTGGCCTGAAACCTGCCCACGGGAAAACGGGCTAACTTTTTAGAGATGCGCTACGAAGTCGAGACGGATTTATACGACGGCCCGCTTTGGTTGCTTGTGGAGCTAACACGGCTTAATCTCATTGACATTTTTCTGGTTCAATTGGCAAAATTGACGGGATCGTACTTGCAGGACTTAAAGCGCCTGGATGTGGGCTTGAATGAGCTCTCCGAGCCGCTACCTCTTTTAGGAAACCTGCTGGCTCTGAAAGCACGCGGGCTTCTGCCGCAACCGGAGACGCCCTTGGAAGACGAGGAAGTTCCGGTAAGCCTGGAAGAGCTGGAACGCCGCCTTAAGGAATACGAGCAGTTTAAAACCGTGGCCCAGCTTCTTGCAGAACTGCACGCCCTGCAGCATGAGCACTTTAGCCGAAAACCCAGTGGGGCTCCTTTAGAGGAGCCTTCGGAAAAGGAAGCTGCAGAAGCGGAAAAGTGGGGCGTCAGTGTGACGGATTTAATGGGTGCTTTCACGCGGGTATTAAGAAAAACGACCGCACCGCTCTACAATGTGAAAGCCGAGCCGTGGACCGTGGAAATGAAAGTGGAGGAATTAAGGGTAGCCCTCATGGTAAAACGACAGCTCC
>JACPAW010000197.1 GCA_016180605.1 Candidatus Omnitrophota bacterium
TCACAGAACCCAGCTGCAGCGAGAGCCCATGGAAGCTTTCCATGTAGGTTTCCAGCACATGAGCAGGCAGCTGGTACTTGGTGATCACCCGCTCTGCCGCATGGCACTGCCCGCAAGTTTCAGGAATATGCGAGGGAAATACTTTTGAAGTGGCTTCCTTCACTGCGGTGATGGAGTGCTCGCCATGGCAGTCCGTACATACCGGAGCATCCCGTTTGCCTGCTTTGACCGCAGCCCCATGCACGCTGCGCTGGTAAGTCTGTTTAATGTTCTCGTGGCACTTGCCACAAGTGGAAGGAATGTTCTGCCAATAAAGCTTCGAAGAGAGATTGGTGGCTCGGTGCAAATCGTGGGAACCATGGCAATCGGTGCACACAGCCGAGGAGGCAATTGCCTTTTGAGTCAGGGCGATCCCATGGACGCTTTCGGTATAAGAGCTGACGGGTGCCGATTGATTCAGATGAAACTTGGCCATTTCTTTAATCTGGCCATGGCAGCGCGCACAAGTGGCTGGGATATTGGCGCGGAAAACCTGGGAATTAGGATTGCGGGAATTTAAAAGCTCATGAGGATTGCCGTGGCAATCCCGGCAAGAGGCTGCCTCGGAAACTCCGCTGTGCAGGGCAATCCCGTGGTCGCTCTGCAGATAGATTTCGGTTTCGATGTGGTGACATTGGCTGCAGCTAACCGGTTTCAGGGGTACAGCGTGCGGAATTTCAGACACATCGGTGTGGCAGCTCGTGCATCGACTGCCGCTATGGATTGAAGCGCCGTACTTCGCAGAATCAATGGGGTGGTCAGCGGAAGGGTCTCCGTGGCAAGCGAGGCAAGTTTCGTTGTCGAGACCTTCCGATTCAAGCGGAGCAATGACCGGCTCCGCAAGGGAGGGTTGAGCATAGGCCAGGAAGAAAACGAGGCTAACTAAGAAAGCATAAGGCATGATTTTGGTCGGAGAGTCGGAGGCGTTCCTACTAGTGCCACCCTAAACAGCTAGGCGGTACTATTAGGAACGCCTCCGAAGTTACAAACCGCCGGTTCCGGTGTGGCACTCGCTGCACTTAAGCTCCGTCACATCCATCCCCATATCGACAGGATGGCGAAACGGCTGTGTTTCCAGCTTGGCCCCGGAAACCTCCTCCGGAGTGCCTTGTGCCAAAATGGTATGGCAAGCGTTGCAATCATTGGTAATCGCTCTGCCTTCACGGTTCTTATGAAGCCCGTCGTGGCAGCGGAAACAGCCTTGTGCCTGCAAGTGCCCGATGTGATTCGGATAGGAGCGCCAATCTACTCGCATTTCTGGAAAAAAGTTGCGCGAGTAGAGTTCGATTGTGGCATCGGTTCCTTGCTGGATCGCTACCGCCTTTTCTCCGACAAGGTCGGGATAGTATTTTTGATAAAAAGTAGCCAAACCTTTCCGGATGGATTCTTGCGCTTCTTTTTCCGAAGCATAGGAAGCCGCCAATAAACGGATGGCTTCCCGCTTTACATACGGAAGCGAGCGGATGGCAATCGACGCAATCCATTCTGCGGATTTCCGCTTTCGCCACCTGCTCAGGGCTGAGTGGATTCTCTGTCGACATATATTCGCTCGTCTCTCCCTTAGGTCCTATGACCCTAACCCAAGGGATTACTTCTCTTTTCTCATCCGAAGCGATGTAGAAGATGTCGTTTTTGATGTTCATGTGCCAGTGGATGCCGGTTGCCGCACCGACTTTCGGATCCCCGCCTCCGATTTTCAGCAGCATTTCAATCTGCCAGGGGCTGTTGGTTTCGTCGGTTAGGTAGTGCCGGAACGTTTTTTGCTGCGCTCCGAAAAATTTTGCCGGCCAGTGGCATTGTTCGCAGGTTTCCTGGGCAGGGCGCAAATTTTTGACGGGGGTTGGGATCGGACGGGGATATTTATTGGCGATAGTCGCGTAAACCTGGTAGAGTCCGCTAAGCTTCGATCGGACAAACCAGTCCGCTCCGGGGCCTACATGGCACTGCACACAGGCCACCCGCGCATGGGGCGAATACTGGTAAGCGGTGTGCTCCGGCTTCATGACCTGATGGCAAACGATTCCACAGAATTGCACCGATTCGGTGAAATGGTAAGCACGATAGCCGGTGATGGAGAGAAGGACCACGATGGTCATGACCACGGTGAGCACCGTCACGATAACAATTTGGTGGGCGGGTTGATTGAGATCGATGCGCGGAAGCGGCGGAATGGCCAAGCCGGGTCTTCGCTTTCGGCGGCGACGCTCCCAGAATGCGCCTAGAGCGACCAGGGCAACGCCGCCTGTCGCCACAAAGGGCAAGACCAAATAGACAAGAACACCCAAGTACGGATGGGTCCGCCGACTGAACATGTCGATAAACATCATCGGCAGGCCAAACGCCGTACTCGTGGAGGCCACAACGATCCCCAGCAAACTGATAGGATTACGTAGCAGACTTGGGGGTTTAGGAGCCATCAGGGGTTTCTTTTGGAGCGTGTCTGTTCCATCTCTCGAATCATCAGGACAATCCCGATAATAACCAATGCCAAAATCACCAATGTGGTCCATAGGCCTTGACGGCGAAAGTGAAACTCATGAACGGCCTGCCGTCCCTGCTCTTCGGCCTGGCGGGTGTGGCGAATCCCTTCCGCAGCGATGGGTTCCATCATTGGGAAAGAGAAAGAATGCACGTAGGTCCGTGCCTGGGTCAACTGAGAGGCTGCTTCATGAAGCGCAAACTCGGCATCGGCTGTGTCCATCCCCAGCTTGGCGGCATGCGTCACAATTCCTTCAGCACCTGCGACCTCTGTCTTTAAGCCTTCGATTGCCTCGCGCATTTGCTGTGCGGTGACAAAACCCTTGGAGCCAGGTTCGTGGCATCGCACACACAACACATCCGTCCCCACACCCAGCATTTCATCCGTGGGCTTGCGGATTAAGTGGTTGCCATGACAGACCTCGCACTCTGGAAGACCCAGCGCTTCATGCGCA
>JACPAW010000029.1 GCA_016180605.1 Candidatus Omnitrophota bacterium
GTGGCTTTTGATTCGGATTTCCGCGTACGGATGACCCTCGTTGCAGGCCATATCGTTTACCAACGAAGATGACGGAGCGCTGACGATGTGCGGAATTGTAGGTTATATTGGAAACTCCCCGGTTGTCGAGACACTGCTTGAGTCGCTGCAGGCCCTGGAGTACCGAGGCTACGACTCTGCAGGGGTTGCTGTCCTTAATGGTGAGGGAGTGGTGATCCGCAAGCGGCCGGGAAAACTTAAAGTACTTGCCGAAATACTCCGTGAAAATCCCATCGACGGAAAGATCGGCATCGGGCATACGCGCTGGGCGACTCACGGAGAACCTACCGAAATCAACGCCCACCCGCACACCGATTGCACAGGATCGCTTGCCGTGGTCCACAATGGCATTATCGAAAACTACGCCGCGCTTAAGGAAATGCTCTCTGCCAAACACCATGTGTTCCGCTCCGAGACGGATACCGAAGTCATCGTCCACCTCATCGAGGAGCTGGCCAAGTCTTACCCAATTGCAGAGGCGTTCCGTCTTGCCCTCAAAGAGCTGCACGGCTCCTATGCCATCTGCCTGCTCTCGAAGCAGTCGCCGCAGCGGCTCTTTGGTGCCCGAAATGGAAGCCCTCTCATCGTCGGTATCGGAGATCAAGAGTCCTTCTTTGCAAGCGATGTACCGGCGGTTCTTTCTCATACCCGGCGCATTGTTTATCTAAATGACAAAGAAGTCGTGGAGTTGAGCAGCCAAGGGCCGCACCTTTTTAATTTAGAGGGCAAAAAAGAGCGGCTTAAGATTTCAACGGTAAAATGGGATGTGGCCGCGGCCCGCAAAGGCGGTTTTCCTCATTTCATGCTCAAGGAGATCCACGAGCAGCCCTCTGCGATTGAGCAGACGCTCTCCGGCCGGTTGGATGCAACCCGTGGGCGTGTGGTCTTTGACCGTCGGCTGAAGAGTTTCTTGGAAGGGCTTTCCAGCCGGCAGCGCCTGGTGATCATCGCCTGTGGGACGGCTTACCATGCGGCGTTGGTCGGCGAATACATGCTCGAAGAATTTGCCCGTATTCCTGTGGACGTGGATCTTGCCAGCGAGTTCCGCTACCGGGGTGCCATGCTGGATAGCAATACCACCGTACTTGCGATTACCCAGTCTGGTGAGACCGCCGATACCCTGGCAGGAATCCGTATGGCAAAATCACAAGGGGCCAAGGTGCTTTCCATCTGCAATGTCGTAGGCTCATCGATTGCCCGGGAGTCGGATGCGGTCTTCTATACTCATGCCGGTCCGGAAATCGCCGTTGCTTCGACCAAGGCCTATACTTCACAGGTTACGGCCTTAGCCCTGCTGACCCTTTATCTGGCCAGTCTTCGCAAACGAATCGATGCCCAAAAGCGCCGCAGCCTTGTGGAAGGATTGGCCAAGCTTCCGCAATTGGTAGATCAGGTCCTAGCCACCGAAGCGTCCATCAAGGCGGTTTCCGCAAGATATGCCTCTTGCCGAAACTTTTATTTTCTTGGCCGCCGATATAACTATCCGACAGCGCTTGAAGGAGCCCTGAAACTCAAAGAAATCTGTCCTTTGATTCACGCCGAAGGCTATGCGGCCGGAGAGATGAAGCACGGCCCGATTTCCCTTATCCGCAAAGGATGGCCGGTTGTGTTCATCGCAACCCACTCGCCTGTTTACGAGAAGATCATCTCGAACATCGAGGAAGTCCGTGCCCGTCAAGGAGATTGCCTGGTGGTTGCTTCCGAGTCGGATACGACGATCAAGCGCCATGCGGATAGCCTCATGACCATCCCGAGGACGCACGAATTTTTCTCACCTATTCTGGCGGCCATTCCTTTGCAGTTGTTTGCGTATTATGTGGCGGATGCCAACGGTTGCGACATCGATCAGCCGCCAAACTTGGCAAAAAGCGTGACTGTAGAGTAGCCGGGTTGCCACTCTAAAAACCTGGAGGCGATAGGTATGCGCGTTGAAATGATTCGCCGGATACTGACCGCGTGTCTGGTAATTGCAGCGGTTCCCACGTTGATCGCCGTCTGGTTGGCTGTGACTTTTCCGATGCCCAACGAAGCCGTCTACCGGCAGGGCTTGGCCCGTTTCGAAGCCCTTCAGAGTTCAAGGAGCGACTCGGAGAAAATAGGACAGTTCCGCCAGGCCTATGAGGTGGCCTATGCAGACCAAATGCGGGCTCTTACAGAGATGCGCTGTTGGGTTGGCCTCTTTGGAGGCTTCTGTGTGGCCATCGCGGGTATTTTCTTATCCGCCCTCGGGGCGAAGTCGCTTCAGCGGATTCGACAATGGTTGATTGCCGGAGGGGTGATCGTCGTCATTTGGAATTTCTTGAATGCCTTGTCGATTTATCGCGAGCAGATTTCCTGGGTTTGGTGGGCGGCGATAGGACTGCAATTAGCCGTTTTATTGTGGGTGGGTTTCGTCAGGCGAGCGCAGCTAAAGCGCCTATTGACCGGTGACTGAGTCTGTGCGGCAAGAACAAGAATATGGGACGTTGTATCTTGTCGCTACCCCAATTGGCAACCTTAAAGACATCACCCTCCGGGCCCTAGAAACGCTGCAATCGGTAGATACCATTGCCTGTGAGGATACCCGCCGCACGCTTATTTTGCTGCGCCACTACAAGATTGAAAAACCGCTGGTCAGCCTGCATGACCACAATGAGCGCGCGCGTACCGCAGAATTACTCAAGCGGCTTAAGGAAAAACGCTCGGTCGCGCTGGTTTCCGACGGAGGAACACCCCTTCTTTCGGATCCTGGCTGGTGGCTGACCCAGCAAGCGCTTAAGGAAGAAATTCCCGTTACGTGGATCCCGGGGGCGACGGCATTTGTGGGAGGGCTTGTTCTTTCGGGGCTGGCCGTTGAGCCGTTTGTGTTCGAGGGTTTTTTACCGATGAAAGCCGGAGCGCGTACTCGCAGGCTGCAAGCATTGAAAGATCAAACGCGCACGGTTGTCTTGTACGAATCGCCGCACCGGCTTCTGAAATTGCTGCAAGAGATTCAAAGCGTCCTTGGAGAAGCCCCCATCGCATGCGCGCGAGAGCTGACCAAGGTATTTGAAGAAGTCTTTCGAGGCACGGTAAGCCAAGCCATCGATCATTTTACCCAGCATCCTCCGCGAGGGGAATTCGTCATCGTGGTCAAACCCACAGCAAAAGATGATTGAGATAAGAGCTAGGGCGGGTGGCACGGCGGGGGTCCCCTTCGCCCGCCCGCAGAACCGGCGCGATAGTCGTCGGGCGAGGATAGACGAAGGGTCCACCGTGACAGGACCAGCCCCATGATCCCCACACCTGCTGGCGGCACTGCCGCCATTGAGAAGGATCCAATATTCGGCACTGCCAGGATTGACCGGCAGTCGATTTTATCCATGGTTGTCAATCCACGGCCCCACCTATGGTGGGGCCTCCCGCAGGTGTGGGGATGAACACCATCCATCCTACCGCCACAATCGGCAAGCGCGTGCAGCTTGGGGAACACAATGAGATCGGTCCTGGCTGCGTTTTGGAAGATGGAGCCATTCTCGGCTCAGGAAATCGGTTGTGGATGAATGCGTATGTGGGCCCCGGGACGACCATCGGAGACAATAATCAAATCCACATGGGGGCCATCATCGGCCATCTGCCGCAGGATTTGGCTTTTAAAGGCGGAGAAAGTTTCACGCGCCTGGGTTCTGGCAATATGATTCGAGAGTATGTGACGATTCACCGGGGCACCCAGGAGGGTTCTTCGACGGTGGTTGGGGACGATAATTTCTTTCTGACGGGAGCGCACATCGCGCACAACTGCCAGGTGGGCAATCGCGTGGTCCTGGTTAACTTGGCTACCTTAGCGGGCCACTGCGTAATCGAAGATTCGGCATTTATTTCGGGAATGGTAGGGCTCCATCAATTCACGCGCGTGGGCAGCTTTTCCATCATCAGCGCCGTCTCTGCCGTTAATAAAGACGTGCCTCCGTATATGCTCTGCGGGGGCAGGCCCGCTGTCATCCAGGGGCTTAATGTGATCGGCTTAAGGCGGGCGGGAATTACCCCATCGATTCGCGAAGAAATGAAGCAGGCTTATAAGCTGCTGTATCGCTCCGGGTTGAATGTGCCCCATGCGCTGGAAGCGATCGAGTCTTCCTGCCACTCCAAGGAAGTCGCACATCTTGTTGAATTTATCCGTGCCTCCAAGCGGGGCATTTGTGCTGGAATCGGAGAAGAAACCGAAACCATCGGCCCCAGGAAGAACTATCCGCTTTCGGAGACGACCCAAGCCGAAGGAGCTCTGTAAGCGCATGGCATTTCTACCGAAGACCCAATGGAAGCAATGGGCGCAAGAATGGAATCTGACGCACTCCCCACAGCGCGGTTGGGTATCCCGGAATGAATGGGTTGCGGGGTCTTACCGCGGGTTTCTTTTGAAAGTTGGTTGTATGGGAGAACAAGGAGTGCTTCCTTATATCCTCATCCGATTTCCCAAGCAACAAGACGCAAGTGCGCTTCGTGAACGCCTGTTACGTGAGCCAGGACTGGCTTCCATGTTGCCTAAGGGACAGCGCAAGCGAGGGCAAGCGCTTGAAGTGTCAGAAAGTTCCATTGTCTGGAAAGACCTCTCGATGCGGTGGGCTCTTCCAAAGGTTGCAGTATTTCGGGATTGGGTGGAACGCTTAACCCAGGCACTTTCCCAGACCGTTTCGCCTTTTAGCGGCCAGTGCGAAAATTGCAGAACCTCTAGGGTTGACTCATTCGTTCTTTTTGAAGGCGTACCGGTATATCTATGCGGCGGCTGTCAAGAAAAGTATACAACCGAAGCTAATGTGGCGGAACACTCCTATCAAAACATCGAGGCCAATTATTTTTTTGGTACGGTTTTCGCCGCTGCCGCAGCCATTATCGGAGCGATAGGGTGGGCGGCACTGGCCATTCTTACGGGTCGTGTCTTTGCCTTGGTAGCAATCGGTATCGCGTTTTTGGTGGCTTTGTCCTATCTTAAAGGAGCCAAAAAAGTAGACATGCTGGGCCGGATTCTGGCCGTCCTTTTGACATTAGGAGGTGTCGTCTTAGGAGAGGTGTTGTTTTACGCGCAGGCGGTTCATAAAGCCAACCCACAACTGCCATTTGCCATCGAGCTGGGATGGGAAATTTACAAAGCATCCTGGCAAGAGCCACGCCAACCGCTGATGACTCTTTTCTTTGGTTTGATCGGTGCATGGTACTGCACCAGCTTCCTCCAGAAACCCAGATTCCGCCCCAAAATCGATCGCCCCTCCGCTACTGCTGGGGCTAGATGAAGCCGCTATTTTGGTAGAGAGTGTCTCAATCTGGTAGACTAAAGTCTGGGTAAATAGAGCTTGACGGATGGGCGGTTTTCCTCTATAATAGATAAAGCTGTGCCACCTTTAATGGGCCGTCCTGAGAGACGGAAAAGGGCAGACAATGAAGCGCCATTTACCGAAAACGATCCCCAGCCAAAAAGCTGGGTTTTTTGTTGCCCAAACCTATCTGCAGCAACGCAGGTGGGTTTTTTCTTGTCCATGGACCCATGAGTGAACCTCTTCTGCGGCCAGCGCACCGGGAAGGAACACGGGTCTTGGATGCCGAGATGATCCGGCGTGCTCTCGTTCGGATCGCGCATGAAATCTTAGAGCGCAATAAAGATTCCCAAAAACTGGCATTGGTTGGGATTCATAGCCGAGGCTACTTTTTGGCCCAGCGGCTTGCCAGGGAAATCGAGGGGATCGAGAAGCATCCAGTGCTTGTCGGAGCACTAGATATTACCCTCTACCGCGATGACCTTTCGATGATTGCCCCGCATCCGATTGTTCGCTCCACAGACATCGCTTTTGATTTAACCCACGTGGATGTCATCTTGATCGATGATGTGCTATTCACAGGAAGAACCATTCGCGCGGCATTAAATGCCATCAATGATCTGGGCCGCCCAAAAACCATACAACTAGCCGTGCTCATCGACCGCGGACACCGGGAGCTTCCCATACGGGCGGATTACGTCGGGAAGAATTTGCCGACTCGACTGAGTGAGCGCGTAGAAGTGTACTTGAACGAACGCGATGGAAAGGAAGAAGTCGCCATCGAGCCGCAGGTTACCGCGACGGATGTGCCGCTATGAGTCCGATGACCACCATGCCGCCAATGGCCAAGACGGCCCAGTGGATGAAAAAAGATCTTCTGGGATTGCGCGAATTGTCCGCTGAAGAAATCGGCTTGATCTTAGAGACGGCGCAGTCTTTCAAGGAGGTTTCCTTAAGACCCATCAAGAAAGTCCCCGCGTTGCGCGGCAAGACGGTCGTGAACTTATTCTTTGAGCCAAGCACCCGCACGCGCACTTCCTTTGAGTTGGCAGCCAAGCGGCTTTCCGCCGATATCGTCAATATTTCGCCCCAAGGATCGAGCCTGGCCAAAGGCGAAACCGTTTTGGATACCGTTAAGAATTTGGAAGCCTTAAAGGTGGATATTTTCGTCATTCGGCACGCGGCAGCCGGAGTCCCCCATCGCGTGGCACAACGCACCAGCGCTTGCGTGATCAATGCCGGCGATGGCGCGCATGAACATCCTACCCAAGCGCTGCTGGATCTTTTTACCATCCACGAAAAGAAAGGACGCATCGAAGGCTTAAATGTTTCCATCATCGGCGACATCTCCCATTCCCGTGTGGCGCGCTCGAACATTTGGGGATTGACGAAACTAGGAGCCAAAGTAACCGTTTGCGGCCCCCCGCCTCTGATCCCCACACAGATCGAATCGCTTGGGGTTTCCGTGACGTATCGGATCGAGGAAGCCATAAAAGATGCGGATGTGCTGATGCTGCTGCGCATCCAGCATGAAAGGCAGGAAGCCAAGCTCGTTCCCAGTCTTCGAGAATACCGTCTGCGATATGGCATCGATCAGGGTCGACTATCTTTTGCCAAACCCGGGATCCTCATCATGCATCCTGGGCCCGTCAATCGGGGGGTTGAGATAGACTCCGCCGTAGCGGATGGGCCGTATTCGGTGATTTTGGATCAGGTTACGAATGGGCTGGCCGTGAGAATGGCGGTTTTGTATCTGGTTTCTGGAGCCACCCGGATGGATTTAACAGAAGGGCCGGCTCCATGAGCAAGATTCTGATTCGAGGCGGGTACCTGGTTGATCCGGCCAATCATCGTGATGGCGTTTTCGATGTGCTCATCGAGCGGGGAAAGATCGCAGCGATTGCTCCATCCATTGCAGCTAATGGCTCCAAGGTCGTGGATGCTGCCGGGTTGATCGTGACCCCAGGGCTTGTGGATCTGCACACGCATCTTCGCCAGCCTGGACGGGAAGATAAGGAAACGATTGAAACAGGAGCTCTAGCTGCGCTGCGCGGTGGGTTTACAACCGTATGCGCCATGCCCAATACACAGCCTGCAATCGATCAACGAGGGATCGTAGACTTCGTGCATCAAGAGGCAAAGCGCGTCGGAGGAATCTCTATCCACGTGATCGGTGCGGTGACGAAAGCCAGAGAAGGGCATGAGTTGACCGACTTCGGGGAACTTTTTGAAGCTGGCTGTATCGGGCTTTCCGATGATGGGAATGCGGTGAGTGATGGTTTTCTCATGCGCCGGGCACTCGAATACGCCAAAATTTTCAACCGCCCGATCATCCAGCATGCGGAAGACCCATCCTTGATGGCATCCGGAGTCATGCACGAAGGAATCGTTTCCACGATCCTTGGCCTTCGGGGAATCCCCAGTGAAGCGGAGACCGTGATTGTGGCCCGCGATATCGCTTTGGCAGAATTAACCGGCGGCTGGGTCCATTTTGCGCATTTATCCAGTGCGAAATCCGTTGAGTTGATCCGGCAAGCCAAGCGCCGGGGACTGCA
>JACPAW010000030.1 GCA_016180605.1 Candidatus Omnitrophota bacterium
CCCCGGAACAGCGAAGGCAATTTTTGTGCTTCCGCATTGGACGATGTGACAACACTGAAGGCTAGTACGCCGAAAGATATCATTCCGCGCATCCACCCCAGTGACAGGTGAGAGGTGACAGGTGACAAGTTAAACCGTTTTCGACAAGAAGATACGGAATTCATTGAATGATCTAAAACCTGTCACTTGTCACGTGTCACTTGTCACAGACTTCTTCCCCTCTTACAGCAGGTTACAGCAGGGTGTTGCCGCGCAAGGCGACATCGACAAGCAGCAACAGGATCACCAGCGGCAACCACCAGGAAATCGGGTTCACGATCACCGTTACTTTTTCCGTTGGAGGAACAAAAGCGCCATCCGGTGCTTTAAAAATTCCCCCTGTTGCCTGAGCCATATGGCGCAAGAGCTTCTCCTGTGGTGGATTTCCAACGACTTCCTCCATGCTGCTGGGGCTTCCCACTCGAATCCAACGGCGGGTGGCCATGACAGAATGACCGGGTCCTGGCTTGGCGCTATCAGGAACCTGTGATTTGAGGATCAGCGCGTGCCAGCCGCTTGGGACCTGTTCCAGGGAAGCTTGCCAGCGCCATGGACCTGCCTGGATTAAAGAAAGAGGAATCGAAGAATCGTTTAGAGTAGCTTCCTTAACGGGTAAAAGGGATGCTTGCGGTTGATGCAATAAACCCTCCACGATCAATTGTGGCGTACTGGCTCCCTCATCGACCCATACGAAAAGCTCCTCACTCAACCGGGGACGCATGACCCAGCGAAGAATCTCAGACCAAGCGGCCTCAAAACCCTCCCAGCGTATCCAATCCGGAGACCATCGGCTATCCGCATCCGAAGTAAAGGCCGCCACGCGTCCGCTGCCCAACATCCAATGCGCCAGAAGCGGACTACTCTGTGATTCTTCTCCAATGACCAAATCCACTTGAGAACCGGGTTTAGCCGTTGCGGTAAAGTAGCCGCGAAGCATGGGCCACTCGTTGATTTCTGGAAACCAGCCGGTACCCGGTGCCTTGGTGGGAGTAAAAGCACCCTCCGTAAAGGCAAGCTTGCCTGTTGCTTCCTCCACGTCGCGTGTTACCAAATGTGGCAGATCATTGAGATTTTTCAGATGGTAGAAGGTACCGCCGGTTGAGCCCGCAAGCCATTTCAAGAAGTCGGTGTTGATAAAAGCAGCGCCGATTCCGATCGTGCTCACACTGGCTTTTTGTTCACGCAAAGCAAGGATGAGTGCTTGGTAGGCATCTTCATGGAAAGCCGTATTTCCGTCCGAGAGCAAAATAATGTGTTTGGTCATGGCCTGTGCGAGTTCTAATCGATTCGCTGCCGTCGCCAAAGCGGGAAGAATATCCGTTCCACCGCTGGAACGAAGCTTCACGAGCTTATCGACCAGCCAAGGCCCCACTTGCCCTGCCGCTTGAACCTCTACAATCACATAGGGTTTCGTATCGAAAGCAAAAACCCCAACCAGGTCTTCCGGCTTCAGCTGCTTGATCAGAGCTACCGCGGCTTGTTTCGTTGCGGTCATGCGCGGACCCAGCATCGAAGCGGAACGGTCAATCAACAAAATCACACAGATACGGCGGTTGGATTCTTTAAGTCCTTTAGGTTCGAACTGAATAGGAAGCATCGGGTCTATGACGGAGGGGGTATTGGTCTCTTGCGCCGGGTCGCCGCCTAAACCGACGAAAAGCAGTCCTCCTCCATCCTGTTCCACGTACTGTTTCAAGATGGCAACTGGCTCCGGGGTCAATGAGGATTTCACGGGATTAAAAAGTATGACAGCATCCACATCCATCCATCGCGAAGCAAATTCGCCAAGCTCCTGGGGTCGGGCCAGGACAAGCTCCATGCCTCGGCGTTTTAGTGCCGTGGCCAACTTTGGCTGCGCTTTGGTTGGATCGGAAACAAAGAGAACTTGCGGTGGGCCTTCAACCTCTGTGTAAGCAAACCGGGTCTCATGAAGTCCCTCGCTGGGAACGGAAAGCTCAACCGACATCGCCAGCATCCCTCGCTGCAGTGCGGGAACGCTGACCGAAAGCACTTGCCATCCAGGACGGATTTGGAATCGCTGTTTCTTGATGACTACCCCATGCAAGCGAAGAGTAAGCTCTGCTGTTTTGGAGAAATACTCGGATCCGCGCACCACCAAACGAACAGGAACATTGGCTCCTTGATGTACCAGAGGAGGAACAAAAAGATCTTCCCATGAAACGGCTTGCGCGATGTCTGTCGGAGGAGCAACGGTAAAGATTTCAAGACCCGACTGGCGCGCCACACTCAGCAATACCGTCACGTCTCCCGTTGTTTCGCGACCATCTGTCAGCAGTATGACGGAACCTGCCTTTTGGCCTGAAAATAGGGAAATCGCACTCAGCAGGGCCTCTTCCAAATTCGTCGCATTTTCTTCGACAGAAGCCTGCTGCAGGGCCGCTGCTACTTTCCCGGGATCCAGCACCTCCTTGCCCCAAGGAATGGCAATCTGGACTTGTTTTCCGAAGACAATCACCGCTCGGGCCGTAGATTCAGGCCGCAAGGACTCAAGGGAAGCGATTCGTCGCGCCATCCAGGAACGCTGCATCTTACTCATGCTAGCGGAGCCATCAACGAGATAGACTACATCACGCGGCAACTGGCGCAGCTGCTCCCGTGGGGCCATCCAAGGAGCCAGGCATAGCAGAGTCACCGTCATGGTGCGGGATACAATCAGCAGCCATTGGCGTCGACCGCTCAGGGAAATTTTCCGGCTCAACCAAATGACTAACCCCACACTGAGCAACCATACCAAAGAAGGAGGCAGAAACATGGGTTTGAATGTCAGATTTTAGATTTTGGATGCTTCTGGTTCCGCCATGCGTGCAGGCCCCACTCCAGCAGTAAAAGAATGAGCACCAATCCGGTCAAAAGAGGAGCTAAGGGATATAAAACCAGCGGGGCTGAGGCAGAATCATCTTTCTCAGAGGGCAGCGGTTGCCAGGTGGAAGCATGACGGATCAAATTGGATTCCGCCGGATTGAGAAAATTGACCGGAACGTAAGTGTTCTGTTTTCCTTGTGTGAACAGATACAGGCCCGCCAGCGTCGTTTTGTCATAGCGGGCTTTTCCCTCGATGGACTCAATCGAATCATAGCGGTTATCCGGACGCCGCACTTGCACCGAACCGGAATGAAAGTCACTCTGCACCAGAGATTCGCCTGCCGTTTTGATCTGCGTTTCGTTCGCCAACCAGCGAAGACTGTTGAAGAAAATGAGCGCGGAAAGCGTGGAATCGATGTTTCTGGATGGATCAAAAAAGAAATGGACCCGACGAATTCCTGCGTGCTCATCCGCAACCACCACAGGCACGCGCATGCCGTCGAACAAGGCAGAAACGACTTCGGTCCCCGCTGGGGCTTCCGCCGTAACGGTTGAAATCGGAGCGGCCAGGAAGCCGATGGGAGGCAGGTAAGCACTGATCGGGTGGGCTAAGGAGGTCACCCAATAGCTCAAGGTAGGTTTTGGAACAACGGGTAAACGAATGAGAAGTGTTGCGGAGTCAGGGAGTCCGTTTGTATGATCGCTAATCACCACATTCGCAGCCGCATCGGGTTTCGGTTGCGAGTACCAGCTAATGGCTGGGCAAGCGTTCAGCCACTCAGAGAGGGTTTCTTTAAGTGAAGGGGAATCCACTTGCAAAAGCATGGAAGAACTGGAAGAACCGGATAAGGGCAGCCATGCTTTATTATCCCAGTCAAAGTTATCTCGCTCCGCATGGAGTGTGAGTTCAACGAAGTCACGGGTGTTTTGGGCAGGCAAGGTCAACGATAATGTCTGGCGTGCCCAGGGGGATAACGTCGTGCTTTCCTCCGCCACCACGGTGTCGGCTTTGGCACCATAAGCTGCGGTCAGACGTGCTGAGGAGTTGGATTCTGAGAAGTTTTGCAAGGTGACCAGAACCGTCGCTTGAGCGGGGGAACAGAAAGTTCCTTCGATACTCGCTGCCACAATTCCCACATTAGAAAGAGGCCGTCCCATTCCTATCCATTGGACACGTTCATCTAATTGTGCGGGTTGCAACTCATCCGTAACGACCAGCACTTTATCCGGTCTTCTTCTTAATAAAGCACTTCCCGCACGCACCGCGGAAGCCAAGTTGCCGGAAAGATGGCTGCCTTCTACTCTTTTGAGAGCCTGCACGAGAGTCGTTTTGTCCGATTGAGGTCGAGGAAGAACAGGAGCCACGGGCGCACTGGTCATCAAAAGGATTTGCTCCGTCTCCGGTTTGGTCGCCAACCATTGATTCAGACGGCGTTTTGCCAAAGACAGAGCGCTGATGCCACTGTTTTTTGCATACATGCTAGCAGAGGTATCCAGGACCACGAGTGTTGTCTTCGCTTGATGGCGCTGCATTGCCGGTTGTGCTAAAGCACAGGCTGAAAGAATACAAGCCGCTAATTGGATCCAAAAGAGAAGGTTCACCAGCAGGCGGCTGCGGCGCTGGGGCGGCCGTGGAAGCAGATGCTCAAACGGTACTAGGCTGGCTATCAGAAACTCTTTTCTCGTAGCAGACAGACGCCATAACCACAACAGTACGGGAATGCTCAGCAGACCGAGTAAGCCAAGAGGATTGTGAAGCTGCATAAAGCAACGGGCCTGGTTATTCCAAGAAACCGTGGGCGGGTAACGTTCGTGTCATGAGCGATTCCAACGACTCATCAAGGCGATGCTGGACGAAAAGAATTCCATTTCGTTTGCAAAACCGAGCCAGATGCTCATTGTGAGACGCCATGGCTTGTTCTAACTCTTGAGGGCTGTAAGCCAGCTGATGCCGCAGCCCGGTTTCGGCATCCACGACGGTGGTACTCCTGAAAAAGCGGGCTGGGTGAAGCTCTTGGGGGCTTAAGACCTGAATCACCTTGATCTCCATGTTTCGAATCATCAACACATGGAGCGCCTCAAAGAATTCAGCGGGACGGATGAGGCCATCCGTCAGCAGAATCGCCTGTCCTCCTCGTATGCGCAAAGCGATGGCAGCGCGCCGCAGCCATTCCGGAAGAAATAATTTGTCTTGAGGATGCACCGTGCCGCTTATCATGACCATTTGGGAAAGATCCCGCCGCTGGCTGAACCAAGGGCTACTTAAAATGCGCCCGGCCTGGATCCAGCTCAACCGTGCTCGATGCCCCTCAGCCAGTGCCACATACGCTAAACAAATGGCAATCTGCCGACAGCGCTTGAATTTCTCAAGGTCTGGCACTCCCATCGAAGCCGTTGCATCGATTAACAATTCAACGGATAAGGCAATTTCTTCTTTATAAGTCTTAATGTAGAGACGATCCAGCCGGGCATAGAGGTTCCAGTCAATCGCCCGGAAATCATCGCCGGCACAATAGGGGGTGTAATCGGCAAATTCGACCGACGATCCTCTGCGATTGATGGGAAAACGTCCTCCGAGAGTATGCCCGGAGCGTACCCATCGAACCGAAAGCTGCAGTACTTCCAAATGCCGGATGAGCTCAGGCGTCAACCAAGCTTCGTTCGGCATTTTTTGCTTTCTGAGGAGTTCGAACAGCCTGCCGTAAACTCCCTGTGAGTTCTTTTAAGATTTCCGCCGCGCTGCGTCGATCTGCCTCAGCTTCAAAAGAGAGAATAATGCGATGGTTCAAGGCCGGTTGAATGAGCCGATCCACATCTTCAAAGCTCACATTGACTCTCCCATCCATCAGGGCAAGTACTTTGGCTCCCATAAGCATCGCTTGCGCCCCTCTTGGGGAGGCCCCATAGCGCAACAGGCGAGTGGCGGCCGTCTCTTGAGTCCCAGGCCGTGTTGCGACAACCAGCTTAACGACGTAATCCTCAACCGGTTTTGCTACCAAGACTTCGCGAACCAGCCGCCTGGCTTGAAGGATCCACGACTGTGCTTTTTCCGCAGATAATACCGGTGTGATAGTCGAGAGGTGCGCTGTAGTCGTACGCCGCAAGACTTCTGAAAGCTCCTCGGGAGAAGGATAGTCCACAAAACTACGGAACAAGAAGCGGTCTAACTGGGCTTCTGGAAGCGGAAAAGTGCCTTCCATCTCAATAGGATTCTGGGTGGCGATCACAAAAAAAGGCTCTTCTAAATGAAAGGTGGAACCCGCCACCGTTACTTGATGCTCTTCCATCGCTTCCAAGAGTGCGGACTGCGTCTTAGGAGTTGCCCGGTTGATTTCGTCAGCCAGAAGAATGTGCGTGAACACGGGGCCTCTGGCAAATTCAAAGACTTTATGCCCATCGCGATCCACCACCAACTGTGTGCCGAGAATATCGGCCGGCATCAAATCCGGGGTGCACTGAATGCGCTTAAAAGATAACCCCAAGGTTTGCGAAAATGACTTGGCCAGAAGCGTCTTGCCCAAGCCTGGAACTCCCTCCAGCAACACATGTCCTCCTGCGAAAAAAGCAATCAACAAATGCTCTAAGACTGTTTGTTGCCCAACGATAATCGTTCCAAGGGCCTCTTTGAGTGAAGCGAATATCCGGCGAAACTCTTCTGGCTGCATCAGCGGCATATTCATGGTTTTTTCTCGCTGGTTGACTCTGGGCTTCGGTTGAGACGATCGAAAACATCCCGGTATGTCGGTGGAATCACCTGTCGTGAGGCCGGGGTCTCCGGTGTGGGAGACTCGGAAAGCGACACTTCTTTTTCCTTCATCTGCGGCTGAGCCTTTTCGCTGCGCTGCCTGGCTTCTCCTACGCCGCTGGCCGCGCGTTCTGATGCTGTCGGAGACTCGTCACTCTCTAGTCCAATAGGGACCTGTTGTCCTTGAGACTCATCGCCTGGCTGCTCCTTAACCTTATCGTAAAGTTCCGGATCCGTCCCTGTACCGATGTTCGGTTGGGCCGGCTCATTTTTTTCCATCTGTGTTTGGAGTTGCTCAAGCTGCCCGGAGACTTCTTTGAGTAACTGCTGAATTTCAGCTTGCAACTGTTGAGACTGCCCCGATTGGCCCGCCTCTGCTTGATTACCCGATTTTCCCTCATTGGCCCGTGTTCCAGTAGATTGTGCTTGAGCCGACGCATCGGCCTTGCCTTGTTCGGCATTGCTTTCCGCGCGCTGGCTGGCCGATCCTTTACCGCCCTGGGAATCCTGCCGCGAATCTTGACTCTCGCCGGATGAGCGTTGCGCCTGGTCCTTGCCTGCTTGGCCCGCTTGGCTCTGCGTCTGCTCACCTGCCTGTTGAGAGTCCGAATGATTTTGTTGTCGCCCCTTGGAGGATTGGCTTTCCTTTTCCTGCTGATTTCCCGATGAATCCTGAGAGGACTGCGAACTCTGACCCTGGGTGTTTTCTCCGCAAGGTTGCGCGCCTTGTTGGCTCCCTTCTCCGGAGGTACGAGAAGCAGGTTCGAGACGTTCCGGACGCGGGCGCTGAAGAGATCCGGGTTCTTCGGCCTGTTGCGGTAAGGTAGCTTTCTCTTGCGACGTTTGCGCAGCCTTAATGGTGGGAGAACTTGGCTCTGTAGTAATAAGCAACCTGCCGCTTCCCGGAAAGATGAGCAAAACGATGAGCAAAACGAACAGCGC
The DNA here is from genome assembly GCA_016180605.1 of Candidatus Omnitrophota bacterium. Lineage (GTDB taxonomy): Bacteria > Omnitrophota > Gorgyraeia > Aquiviventales > Aquiviventaceae > JACPAW01. The sequence continues at coordinate 7,550 of JACPAW010000030.1, forward strand.
TGCCGCTGCGCGGTCGATCGCAACCGGAGGGCGTAGGCGCATCTTCGAACAACGGCGCTCTAGGTCTGCGATCAATTGTGCGTAAAGAGCCGGCTGGGGCTGGCGGTTCGCCCACTCCTGTGCTGTAACCAAACGCTGTTTTAAACCCAGCGTTCGATCCAGATGAGATGCCGTCTTGCTAAAGGAAAGAA